>DASWSC010000183.1:0-17635 GCA_036402855.1 Candidatus Elarobacter sp.
GCGCGTCACCGGCTTGTGGAAACCCGTTGACGCCGCCGCCGCCGTCGCTCATCGTCGCGTCGTACGCCCACGACTCGTTCACGTTCAACGCGGCGATGCGGCGAATGAAGTCGAACCGCCACGTCTGCACGGAGCCGCTCGGGCGGCGCAGCACCTTGAGCGGAATCACCATCATGGCGCTCCACGTATCGCCCGTCACGCGCGCGACGGCGGCCCAGGGTGGGGCGAACCGCGCCGATTCGGTCGACTGCTGGTACCGCGTGCCGCGCGGTGTGGTCATGAAGAAATAGACCTGTCCGGCGTTCGCGCTCGGATCGACGCCGATGCCGGCGAAGTCGTCCTGCCCGAAGCCGATGTCGTTCGTCGTCTGCGACGCGGTCACGGGAGCGCCGGTCTGCTCGAGCTTCATTCCGACGTACAAGTTCTGGTCGTCATAGAGCAGCATGAAGCGCGACTTGAAGTTGCTCGGCCGCTGCGTCGTGATCGTCTGCAGCTCGCCGGCGATCACGGCTTTGTCCCAGGCCGGATCGGTCAGCGCCGGATCGAGTGCGGGAGCCTTGTCCGTGCGAACGGCTTGATAGCTCCCGGTCGGTCCGGTGGCGGCAGTCGCCGGCAGCGCCGTCCCGATCAGGGACGCGCCGAGCGAGGCTGCCAAGACGAAGTTCCGCAGTCGCATACTGTCCTCTACGGTCGGTATCTACTAATTGTTTCGTAGATCGGCTGCGCAGGACCTATCGGGCTTTGTCAGGTTGTCGTTCGGAAGTGCGCCACATCGCCGCCACGAGTCCCACGCCGAGCAGCATCCCGAGGAGCGGCGCGGTGACGTACACCCACCATGCGCCGAATCCGCCCGCGACGATCGCCGGCCCCAGCGTGCGGGCGGGGTTCATCGACCCGCTCGACACGTAGCCGGCGATCCAGCGCTCGACAACCGTCGTCCCGCCGTTTGCGATCGCGGCCTCGGGGCCGATGAACCGCGCCACGTTCGACGTCGAGAGGGCGACCATCACGAGGATCGCGGTCAGCACGATCTCGAGCCAGAACGCAGGCCAGGTGCCGAGTTTCATCTGCGGGAGCAGCGCCTCGGGGGAGGGATGCAGGATCGCGACCACCAGCGCGCCCGCCGCGATCGCGCCGGCGAACTGCGCGACGAGATATGCGGGGACGCGGCTCCAGCGGAAATCCCCGCGCAGCGCGAACGCCAGCGTGGTGCACGGGTTGAAGTGCGCGCCGGAGACGTAGCGCAGCGAGTAGATCATGACGGTGGTCATCAGACCCGTACACGCCGTCTCGACGGCGTACCCCAGGTGCAGGCCGACGCCGCGTGCGATCGCCGCCGGCGCGACGGTGCCGAGCGTGACGCAGACGGTCCCCGTGAACTCCGCGACGAGCGCGGCCAGCGTGCCGCGCGGCTCGATGCCGTCCTTGAACTCCTCGCGGTTGCCGGGTTCCATGAACGACCCTTTGTCGGGCTGCTCGCTCGCCACACGAGCATGGTACCCGCGGCTGGCGCGGGCACCCGGGTTCAGGAGCGCAGCCGAGCTGAAGCCTGATCGGCGACCGTCGCTTCGCCCGCCTCCCAGCGGATGAACGCCGGATAGTCGTCGATGTAGTCGCTCGCGTCGAACGGATCAGGCGCGAGGAGCGCGAGGAGCGTTCCCGGTGCGAAATGCAGCACGTCGCGCCACGACCCGGCCGGGAGATGGAGCACCGCTCCCACAGTGCGCAGCGGGACGACGGCCGAGGCGCCGCGCGATTCGAGACACACGTCGACCCCGCCGCGCACGCAGACCAGATACTCGTCCTGGGTTTTGTGAGCGTGTCCTCCGCGCGCCGCAGCGAGGGGCACGTCGGTGATGAACGCGACGCGCCGGATCGGCGGAATCCCGCGCGACTCCAGATCGCCGACGTAGAGGGTCCCCGCGTCGTCGACGATCCGCTCGAGCTGAAATACCTGCACCGGCAAGACGGCGTGCGAGGCGACTCTTCGTGCGGCGTTCATGCGAAGACCGTTTCGCGCGAGGCACGGAGCCGGCTCAGCGCGCGCCGCACCGCGGCGGCGACGCGTGCGATTTCGTCCGTGGCGTGAAAGGGGTCGAGCGGAAGACTGAGTTGCGCATCGGCGCGCGCTTCCGCATGCGGAAAATCGCCGCGTGCCCATCCCGAGTCGGCATAACACGGCTGCAGATGGACCGGCAGACGGTAGTGCACGTTCGTCTCGATGCCGTTCTCGAGGAGCGCGCGCTCAAGCGCGTCGCGCAGACCATCCGCGACCAGGACCGGAAAGGCGTACCACACCGGAACCGTATCGGCGCTAGGCGCGAGAAGCCTGAGTCCCGGCGTTCCGGACAGTGCCGCGGCGTAGGTGCGCGCGATCTCGCGGCGGCGCTCGTTCCACGCGTCCAGGCGGTTGAGCTTCCACCCGAGGAGCGCCGCTTGCAGCGGATCGAGTCGGCTGGTGAACCCTTTGCGTTCATGGCGGTATGCCGTCGTGAGTCCCGCCGTTCGCAGCAGACGCAGCTCGCCCGCGAGCGCGGCATCGTCGGTCGTGACGCAGCCGCCGTCGCCGAACGCGCCGAGGTTCTTCGTCGGATAGAAACTGAACGCCGCGGCGTCTGCGAGGCTTCCGCAGCGCCGCCCTCGGTAGGTGGCACCGTGCGCGTGCGCGGCGTCTTCGAGGACGCGCGCGCCGGCGGCATCGGCGACGGCGCGCAGCGCGTCCACGTCGGCAGGCTGTCCGTAGAGGTGGACGGGGATGACGACGCGCGTCGCCGGCGTCATCGCGGTGCGGAGCGTCTCGGCGGTGAGCAGCCCGGACTCCGGATCGACGTCGGCGAGGACGACGCGCGCACCGGCGTGCGATACCGCAAGCGCCGTCTGAACCGCCGTGTTCGCCGGAACGACCACGTCGTCGCCGGCGCCGACGTTCCAGGCGCGGAGCGTCAGCGCGAGCGCGTCCAGCCCGCTGCCGACGGCGATCGTAAACCGGGTCCCGCAGAACGCGGCGAACGCGGATTCGAAGTCGGCGACTTCAGGGCCGCCCGCGTAGACACCCGACCCGAGCACGCGCTCCACCACGGCGTGCAACTCGTCACGGTAGAGGTCGCTGATGCGCTGAAAGTTTACGTACCGAACGCCGTCGCGGCCCGCTCCGCCGGCCTCCGACGGTGCAGCTTCGTCCGCGGGCAAGCTACCCCAGGCCGCCTCGCCATCGATCCTTCTCACTGCCGCGTAGTTCGCGTGATACGGTCCGGTCTCCGCGCGGCCGACTGCCTCGCCGAGCGATTCGGGACGCGCTTTCTACGAGCGGCGCGCGCCGTACGCCGCCGCCCCGCCGAGCGCGGACAGGACGAGCGCGGCCGCAATTGCCGTCGCCGGAGCCGCATGCGCGTTCGCGAAGTTCGGGTCCAACAGCGGCAGACGATTCACCGGGCCGAGGTACCACACGCACAAGGCGAGCACTTCGAACGCGACCGCCGAGCGCGTGAGAGTTCCGGCGAAAACGGCGACGGCAGCGACCGCGCACGCGATCGCAATCGTGGCGAGTCCGGGCGGCCCCGCGCGCAGGGCGAGCGCCACGATCGGCAACCCCGCGAGCGCGACGCATGCGAGCCAGCGCGCGACGATGCGCCGCCACGTCGGGGTCGCGGTCGCGAGCAGCACGCCGTCGAGATTCGCGCGCGCATCGAGCACCGAGGCGGCCGCTGTCGGACCGACCGGCCAGATCCAGATCAGCGGCGCAACGCCGCGCGCAAGAATCTCTGCCGGGACGAGCAGCGCAGCGACGGCGAGGCCGACCGCACCGAACAGCCACCACGGGCCGGCCGCCCCGAGCGCGGCCGCGAGCTCCGCGCGCGTGAGCCGCGGAAGCGGCAACCGTGAAGCGATCCTCGCCGGGAGCATCGCGAAGCGGCGCGGTTTCGCAATGCTGCGCGGAGCGGCGATCCCGAACGGTGCGACAGCCCACGCGAATGCGGCCGCGACCGCGAGCCATGCGGCGCGCACGGCCACCATTCCGGGCGTCCACGAAACGCCCGGGAAACGGAAGACATGCGTCGAGCGGTCCGAGACGCCGATCGCGATCGACGCATCGGTGTTCGCCGAGGGTAAGACGCCGTGCAAGCCGCTGAAGAGCGCCGCAATCAGCGCGGTGACACCGAGCGGGTCGACGGCGGCGACGGAAGTGCCGTGGGTGACGAGCATCGGCGTCGCAAGCAGAGCCTCCCAAGCGAAGATCCACGCGACGCCGCCGGCGATACCGCGCAAGGGCCTGACCGCGCTGAAGACGATCGCCGCCGTCGCGGTCAGCGCGCAGACCGGCAGACCGGCGACGATCAGCGGAACGAGGTATGCCGTGATGTCGACGTTGCGATCTTCCCCGCGCAGCAGTTGCATCGCGATCGCTGCACCCGTGAGGACGGCGGCGAACGCCATGAGCAGCGCGACGTTGCTCAGCCATTTCGCGAACACGACGGCGCTTCGTGCGAGTGGCGCCGCCGCGACGATCTCGTACGTCCGGAGCCGCGCGTCGCGCGAGAACGCCGGGCGCACGAGGAAGAACCCGAACATCGGCAAGATGAAGGTGATCAAGACCGCCGTCGTCGTCCCCATCCACGCGCTGTCGTAGATGCCGCGCCAGCCCCCGAGATCGACCGTCGAGTACGCCGCCGACGCATCCGGAACCCAGAGATAGCCGAGCTGCAGCAGCGCAGCGATGACGACGAGCAGTGTGAAGGTGCGCGTGCGCTCGCGGAAATCCGCGCGCGCGACGGCGAACACGGCGTTCACGCCGCGCTGCCGACCGATGAAAGGTAGGCCGCCTCGAGCGATGCGTGCCCGGCGATCACTGCCGCGCGCGTGCCGTCGGCGACGACGCGCCCCGCGGCGACGACGACGAGCCGGTCGGCGGTTGTCTCGACGTCGGAGACGACGTGCGTCGAGAGAAGGATGATGCGGTCGCGCGCGAGCCGGGCCAGGAGATCGCGGAAACGGACGCGCTGCTGCGGGTCGAGCCCGACCGTCGGCTCGTCGACCACGAGCAGGTGCGGATCGCCGAGCAGCGCCTGCGCGATCGCGACGCGTTGCCGGTTGCCGCCGGAAAGCGTGCCGAGCGGACGGTTCGCCACCTGCGTCAGATCGAGGTCGTCGAGGAGCTGCGCGATCTGCGCCCGCGCCGCGCGCGAAGGCAGCCGCTTGAGCGCCGCGATGTAGTCGAGAAACTCGCGCGCATCGAGGTGCGGGTAGACGCCCGCGTCCTGCGGCAGATAGCCGATCGCCGCGCGCAGCGGCCGCGGGTCCTTGACGACGTCCGTGCCGTCCCAGCGCACGGTCCCCGCCGTCGGCTTGGTTACCGTCGCAATGATCCGCATGAGCGTCGACTTGCCGGCGCCGTTCGGCCCGAGCAGACCCACAATCCCCGGCGAAAGCCGCAGCGAGATCCCGCGCAGCGCCTCAACCCCGCCCTTGTATGTCTTGACCACGCCATCGATCTCGAGCAGATTCACGGGGCAGGTACGGCCGAGCGGCGACGCGAGTTTCGTTCAACGTCGGGCGAGCGCGCGCAGCTCGGCCGGGAACCCGCCTTCAGCGCAGGCGGCCCCAGCGGCGCAACATTGCCATGCGGGCGTCGTGAAGCCGCATTTCGCCCCGACAGACAGCACGATGCAGCATATTCTCGTCGCGATCCTTACGCTTTGCATCGGCGCGGAGCTGTGGCCAGAGGTTTTTCTGGTCACTCAGCCCTCCCAACTCCAGCGGCATGAGGTGGTCGATCACATACTTGCCCGCGCGTTGTCCGCGTTGTATCCCGTACTTCGTGTAGATTTCGTCGCGTATCGCATAAGTGACGCGAGCGCGCTGTGAATGACCATAGCCGGACCTGCAGACGTCGGCAGCCGTCACGCGGACGTCCCATGCGCCAGCCGGTGGTTGGAGCGGAACTCCGTACGCAAGTATGGCTAGTGCGAAGACAAGCATCGGCTTCTCACGCCCGCGCGACCGCTAGATCGGGATGGAACGACAACCAGCGCGGAACCATACAAGTCTACCTACCGGGGACATTCATTATCACGGGCCCTCGTATCTACTCCCACGTGAGCCACATACCAAGAGGGGACGCGGAGGGCATCCCTGCGCTCAAAGTAGCTTCCCGGGTTCACCCGCCGCGCTGCATGCGGCTGTCGCGAGCCCGGCGCTCTAGCGCCAACTTGTGTTGGTGTACGTACCGATCCGTCAGGGGAATGCGAAACTCGGCCATGCCGCTCGCCGGCGAGTAGATCACATCCTTGCGGACGAGCTGGTTACGAATCGAGCTGATCGTTTCCGACGTTGTCCCCAACTGCGCCGCAATCTCCCCCGCGGTATGTGGACCCGGGCCGAGATCCGCCATTGCGATGACGTACGAGCACTCGCGTGGCGTCAGCAGTCGAAAGCGCGCGTCATAGAAGTCGTCGTCTAGGAGCCGACGCATGCCGGGAATCGCGCGCTCCACGTCATCCTCCGTGATCGCATCGCCGCGGTGAGCGAGCCACGCTGCAGAAGCGTACTCCTGAATGAAATAGGGGTAGCCGGCGCTTTCCTCTGCAAGACGCTCGAGCGCGGCCGGTGCAATGTCGACGCCCCGTTCTCGCGCTGGTATCGCGATCGCGTCTTTTGTCTCCTCTACGGTGAGCAGGTCGAGACGAAAGTAGCGCCAGCGCTCGGTGTACGTACGGACTTTGTGCAGGTGCTCGCGGCTACCGGGAAGCCCGGCCGCGAGGAGATATGCCGGGCGCTTCGTGTTCGCCGTAGCGTGAACAAACGTCACGACGTCGCGGAGGCCGTCGACGGGACCGCTTTGCACTTCGTCGATCGCAAACACGAGGTGCCGCCCGTTGTGCCGCGTAGCGTCGTTGAGGTCCTCGAGCGCGTTCACGAGGTCGGGCGTCTCGTGCTGCGGCGCACGAAGGGGGACGGCGCCGAGGTCGTTGGGCAGTTCGTACGAGGCTCGCGGCAGCGCGTCGATAATCTTCTCGAAGCCGGTCCGAAGCTTCTGCGGAAGTGAAGCGGACGCTTTAGCGGCGCGTTCGATTCCGCGTCGCATTGTCGATGCGAACGGTTCGCTCGCCGAAGGCTCGATCGCGATGATGACGGCGTTCGTATTCGCTGCCTCCGCGAGGCAGCGACGGAGCAGCGCCGTCTTGCCCATGCCACGCAGGCCGGTGAAGACGATCGGCTGTGCCGGAGCTCCGCTCTCGGAAAGGTTCAGCGAGTAGCGCGCGGCGCCGCTCTCTGCATCGCGGCCGACGAGCGCGGGTGGCTCGCTGCCGGGCGCGGTCCGAAACGGGTTATCGAGCCGGTCGCTCATCGGCTAAGCGACACAAGCTTGTCAAGCGTGGCAAGACCTCCATGCACCTGTCAAGTCTGTCAAAGGCGGCCCCGGTCTGTCAAGTCTGACAACTTTTCCCGCCGTCCCGGAGGCAGCTTGACCGTAGTCAACTCGCTTGTCCGATGGGCGGCATCGTGACGAAGCGCTCGTCCTCGTGAAGATGGACCGTCTCGTCGTTACCGATCTTGATGCGCTGGTGCCGTGAAGGCGGTAGAGCGTGTTGCCAGCGGGGCGGTGCGCCAGCGCCTTGATGTCGCGCCCGTGTTGGTGCGGTGGTGGACGACCACCGTCTCTTCGTCGACCGCGATGCGTATGGCAATGGGCTGTTCCGACACGATCTCGAACCGGTCGTGGTCGTGGAGCTGGACGACTTCGTCGTCGGCGATGGGCTGGCCGTGACGATGGAGATGGTCGTGTGCACGATGGTTCCTCTCGAAAAGCGCGAGCGAAATTTGCGCCTTCATAGAGAGGTCAGCGTCAAAGGCTGAAACGTGACGCGGCGTGGGACGCTTTTTTGAGTGATCGGAACGGAAGCACGGCGAAGCGGTCGGGCAGGATGCCAGGTGACCAATTGCGTGACCAGCGGGCTTTAAGATAAAGAAAACCCCGCTTTCGCAGGGCCTCAGTGGTAGCGCCAACGGGAGTCGAACCCGTCTCTCCGCCTTGAAAGGGCGGCGTCCTAACCGATAGACTATGGCGCCCCGAACGAACTGGGCCCGGCTGGATTCGAACCAGCGCGCTACCAGTTATGAGCCGGCTGCTCTACCGCTGAGCTACGGGCCCGTAGCGGCTACCCTTTCGACAGAGCCGCAAAGGCTCTCTTCCCCGGATAGCGCGCGGTGCTCGGGCCGAGGTCCTCGGCGATCGCCAGGAGCCGGTTGTACTTCGCGACCCGGTCGCTGCGCGCAAGCGAGCCGGTCTTGATCTGCCCGGCGCCGGTCGCCACGGCCAGGTCGGCGATCGTGGTGTCCTCGGTCTCACCGGAGCGGTGGGAGATCACGTTCCGGAACCCGGCCTTGTGCGCCGTCTCGACGGCGTCGAGCGTCTCGGTGAGCGTCCCGATCTGGTTCACCTTGATCAGGATCGCGTTGGCCGAGCGCTCGCGGATCCCGCGCTCGAGCCGCTCGACGTTCGTCACGAAGAGGTCGTCGCCGACGAGCTGCACCTTGTCGCCGAGCGCCTTGGTCAGCAGGTTCCAGCCCTCCCAATCGTCCTCGGCGAGCCCGTCCTCGATCGAGACGATCGGGTACTTCGCGCAGAGCCCTTGGTACAGGCCCACCATCTGCGCCGCGTCGAGCGGGTGGTCGTCGGGGACGTGCGGCCAGTACTTTCCGTCGCGGTAGAACTCGCTCGACGCGGGGTCGAGCGCGATCGCGACGTCGTCGCCCGGCCGGTAGCCGGCCTTCTCGATCGCGTCGACCAGCAGTTGCAGCGCTTCGTCGATCGAGTCGAGCTTCGGCGCGAAGCCTCCCTCATCGCCGACGAGCGTCTGGTGACCCTTGTCGTGCAGCAGCTTTCCAAGCGTGTGGAACACTTCGACGCCGTAGCGCATCCCTTCGGCGAACGTCGGCGCGCCGACCGGCACGATCATGCACTCCTGGAACTGCAAGGCGCCTTCGGCGTGCTTCCCGCCGTTGATCACGTTCATCATCGGCACCGGCAGCGTCGCGGCCGAGGGTCCGCCGAGATAGCGGTACAGCGGAACGCCCAGCGACGATGCGCCGGCGCGGGCGACGGCGAGCGAGACGCCGAGCAGCGCGTTCGCGCCCAGGTTCGCTTTGTTCGGCGTCCCGTCGAGATCGATGATCGTGCGGTCGAGCTCGCGCTGCGCCGTCGCGTCCATCCCTTCGATCGCCGGACCGATGATCTCGTTCACGGCGCCGACCGCCTGGAGCACGCCTTTGCCGCCGTAGCGTTTCGGATCGCCGTCGCGTTTCTCGACGGCTTCGTACGCTCCGGTCGACGCGCCGGACGGCACCATCGCTTCCTCGACCGCGCCGAACGACGTCGCGACGGCCACCGCGACCGTCGGATTCCCGCGCGAGTCGAGGATCTCTCGCGCGCGAACGCTTTCGATCAGCGGGCGCCCGCCGCCGCGCAGCGATTCGATCGACATCTACTTGGCGGCGATCCAGTCGCCGAGCACGTGCGGACGCGCAAAGAGCTCGTCGTCCCGGAAGAAGATCGCCACCTCGCGCTCCGCCGACGCCGGCGAGTCGGACCCGTGCACGAGATTGCGCCCGATCGTCTGACCGTAGTCGCCGCGAATCGTCCCCGGCGTCGCCTTGATCGGATTCGTCGCGCCGATCGTCGAGCGGCAGCCTTCGATCGCATCCTCGCCCTCGATCACCATCGCGACGATCGGCGTGCTCGTGATGTACTCGACCAGGCCTTGGAAGAAGCCCTTGCCCTCGTGCTCCGCGTAGTGCCGCTGCGCTTGCTCTTTCGTCACGTGCATCAGCTTCATCCCGAGGATCACGTACCCGCGCCGCTCGAAGCGCGCGAGGATCTCGCCGACGAGCCCGCGGACGACCGCGTCGGATTTTGCGAGGATCAAGGTCCGTTCGACTGCCATAGCGGACCGTCTATACGTGCCGGACGATGACGCACCTCTCCTGAACGTCGAGCGCGTGCGCGCCGCGCTGGCCGGCACGCGCTTCGCCGACGTGCGCTACGTCGCCGAGACGGCGAGCACGAACGACGACGCGGCGGCGCTGCTCGGCGATCCCGCCGCCGCGGGTGCGACACTGGTCGCAGAGACGCAGAGCGCGGGCCGCGGGCGAAAGCCCGGGCGGACCTGGATCGCACCGGCCGGGAGCGCGCTGCTCTTCACCGTGATCCTCCCCGATCCGATCGCGACCGGCGCGCTGTGGGGCGTGCCGTTCTGGACGGCGCTCGCCGTCGCGGACGGGGTCGACGCGGCGACCGGCGTGCGGCTCGACCTGCGCTGGCCGAACGACCTCGATCTCGGCGCCGCAAAGGCCGCCGGGATCCTGTGCGTCTCGCGTGTCGTGGGCGCCAGCGCAGCGGTCGGCTGCGGGATCGGTCTCAACGTCCGGCGCCCGGCCGGCGCATTGCCGGCGATCCAGCCGCCGCCGGCCTACCTCTCCGACGTCGCACGGCGCGCCGAACGCGAGACGATTCTGGCCGCCGTGCTCGGCGCGATGGACGGGCTGCTCGACGCGCTCGACCGGCCCGACGCGGTGGCGCGAGCGTGGGAGGAGCGGGCGGAGCTGCGCGGGCGGCCCTACCGGCTTCGGCTCGACGCCGACGGCTCGCTGCTCGAGGGGACGGCCCTGCGGCTCGATCGCGAGGGCGGTCTCGTCATCGAGAGCGCCGGGCGCGAACGGACCGTGACGCTAGCCGACGCGCGCGTCGTGTAGCGGGTTTCTCAGGGCTATTTCGCGACGCCGCCCAGCGTGACGTTCGCTTTGCCGAGGACGGCGATCGCGGCCGACTCGGCGGCGCCGTCGACGCTGAGCGCCAAGTTGGCGGTCGCGTTGACGTGCGCCGGCTTCGGGATCATCTTCGCGCTCACGCCGCCGTCCTTGAGCGCCTTGGTGGCGATCATCGTGTCGGCGTTCGAGGAGAAGAACAGGATGACGTCAGCCATCGCGGCTCATCGCGATCCGCTCACCAGCTCGTCGAGTCCGGCGGCGACTTCGTTCAGCTCCGCGACGCGCGCGACGGCCTGCTGCGTGCGCTCGGCCATCTCGGTGGCGAGGGTGTCGATCACGACGACGTCGCCGAGGATCTCGGCGTTGAGCGCCGACGCGGCGAGGATCTTCTCCGAGACGCCCTTCGTGGTCGCGACACCGCCGTGGCTGAGCGCCTCGGGGGATTCGGTTGCGGCCTGCATCAGCAGCTCGCCCTGGCGTTCGACCGCCTCGCGCGTCTGCGTCACGTGATCGCCCGAGACTTCGCTGCCGACGATGACGACTGCCAGTTCCTTCGCCGAGCTGCGCACCTGGCGGCTGCGCGCGATGAGCTGCCGCGCGATCCGCTGCACGACCGGGAGCGCGATCGCGAGCGCGATCAGGACCCCGACCAGCCCCCACATGAGGAGCGAGAGCAGCGTGTGCTGCTGGATGTCGGTGAAGGTCGAGAGCGGGACGCCGAACCAGCGCGTGGCGACGACCTGCATCTGATCGTTCATGATCGGCTCGATGCGCGCGAGGTACTCGATCCCGCCTTCGGTGTCGACGCCGTAGTACGGCTGTTTGAGATCGCGCACGCGGTCCGACGCGGAGTCGTCGACCAGCCGCGTCCCGTCCTTGTGCGTCAGCGAGCTCGAGATCAGCTCGCCCTGGAAGATCACCGCGGCCTTCCCGCCGAGCGCGTGCGCCGCCTGATCGACGACGTCGTAGTAGTGATCGATGATGATCCCGCCGTACACGGCGCCGATCGTCCGCTCGTTGGCGTCCGAGATGGGAACCGCAGAGACGATGCCGAGTCCTTCGACCAAGCCCTCACGGCCCGGTGTCGTCGACTCGATCTGCGGCTCGAGCAGCTCGGGGACGAGCTCGTCGTGCGGGATCGTCGCCGCGGTGCTGACCGTCTCGCCGGCCAGCGCGCGCTTGACGAACGCCGACGTGTGCGGGACGCCGGAGCGGCCGCCCGTAGCCCGCGCGACGACCTTGCCGTGCGCGTCGACGATGGTGAGGAACGAGAGACCGCCCTGGTGCGCGATCCCGGTGAGCGTCCCTTCGAGATTCTTCGCATGCGTGGCGGTCCCGCGGCGGATCACGTCGTTGATCGCCGCCTGTCCCACCATCAGCTTGACCAGGTCGCGCTTGCCGTCCCAGTAGCCGGCGAAGCCGGTCGAACCGCTCCCGACTTGCTGCGATGCCAGCTTGTTGAGGTCGGTCGCCATCGCGTTTCGCGCCGCGACCGCGCTGATCGCCGACGAGATGACGATCGCTCCGACGATCGTTCCTACGAGCTTCGTTCGCAGCCCGAGCTTCATACCAGTGTCCCCTCCATGAGTGTTCCTTCGTGTTCCTTGATGGCGTAGCGCCCGAGCTGGCCGTCGATCGCCGCCGCGCGGCGGCTCATCTCCTCGACCGACTCGACGATACGCTGCGCGGCCGAGGCGACCTCGGCGTTGACGTACGTCAGCACTTCGACCGAGCCGGCATTCTGCGCGCTGATCGCGGTGATCGCATCGAACGCGCTCGAGACTTCGCCCGAGTGCGACGCCATCTGCGTCGTCGCGGCCAGGTTCGCGGCGACCGAGGTCGTGATCTCCTCGATCGAAGTGATGACGCGGAAGGTGTTCTCCGACATCGAGCGCGTCACCGAGCTGATCTGCGTGATCTGCCGGTTCGCGTCCATCACCGTCGTGACGATGTCCTTGAGCGCGCCCGAGGCGCTGTCGGTCGAGGCCGCGCTGTCCTCGAGCCGCTCGTTCAGCCGCGTCATCGCCTCCGTCACCTGCCCGATGACCGATTGCGTCGAGCCGATGTGACCGGCGATCTCTTTGGTGGCCTGCACGCTGCCGTCGGCGAGCTTTCGGATCTCGCTGGCGACGACCGCGAAGCCGCGCCCGTGCTCGCCCGCGCGCGCCGCCTCGATCGCGGCGTTCAAGGCGAGGAGATTCGTCTGCTCGGCGATGCGGTCGATCACTTTGACGATGTCACCGATCTGCGCCGAGTTCTCGCCGAGCCGCCGGATGTCGGCGGACAGATCGGCGATCGTGCCGCGTATCGTCTCCATGGCACCGACGATCGTGTGGATCGCCGTTCCGCCTCGGTCGGCCGTGAGCGTCGTCTCGGATGAGATGGTGAGCAGCGAGTCGACCTGCGCCGAGACCTCCTCGATCGAGGCCGACATCGAGGAGACGTTCACGGCGGTCTCGTCGAGCGAGCGCGTCTGCTGCTCGGCCGAACCCGCCAGCTCGCTGATCGCGTCGGTCATCGCGCGCACCTTGACCAGGGCGCCTTCGACGATCTGCGACTGCTCGACGATCCCGTCCTCGAGCTGCTTCTGCGCGATCGCGCCGCCTTCGATCACGGCGAGCGATGACGACGCCGTCGATTGCAGATCGTTTCCGGCCCCGCCGAGCCGGGCCGCATCCTCGTGCATCGTCGCGAGAAAGTCGCGCATCCCGAGGACGAGCGCGTTCACGCCGGCGGCGAGCTCCGAGAGGGGGCCGTCGGAGACGAGGTTCTTGGTCAGGTCGCCCGAGGCGACCTCACGGACGGCGGAGGTGAGCGCCGCAAGGTCCTGCCGCAGCGCCGAGCCGGCCGGGAGCTCCGGCCGCTCGGAGCCCGAGCGGGCCGCGACTTCGTCGGCGTCGCGGGGAGCGCCGCCGCCGAGCAGCCACGCGAGGGCCGTGCCCGCCGCGAACACGAGGCCGGCGCCGGCGGCCGCCAACGGCAGGTTGGCAGCGTAGCGAATCGAGACGGCGGCGAATACCGCGCCGAGGCCCAGCGCCAGTCCGGCAAAGCCGAACCGCGCCGCCGGATTGATCCGGTAGCGCACGACGCGGAGACGCTGCATGGTCAGGCTCAACGAAATCCCTTCGACGACAAGGCGGCGGTGTGGTGCCCACACCCCGTTGACGTCGCCCCCTTACGGCATCGGACAAAGCCGCCGCGGGGTTGAGCGCCCGGTCGCCTCCGGTCTCGAAGGTCGGCTGCTGCTCAGGCCGAGCGGTTCGCCCGGCTGCGCCGCTCGCAGGCCTCGCAGAAGTGCGAGTACTTGTTGTCGGTATCGAAAACGGAGTTCGAGTAGTACATCGCGCAGCGGGCGTGATAGCAGTGCCTCAGCCCGAGCGCATGGCCGATCTCGTGGACGCTCTCCTTCAGCAGCCGCTGAAACAGCGCGTTCTCGTCGGCGGGGTCGCCGTAGAACTCGGAGCGCAGCCGGTGCAGGGAGACGACGGCGCAGCGCTGCGTCTCGCTCGAGGAACCGAAGACGAACTGGTGCGAGGTCTTGTAGAGGTCGAACTCGGTCACGCCGAGCAGGACTTCCTCGCGCGTCTCGTACGCGGCGGTCAACCGGCCGACGGCCGATCCGAAGAACAGCTGACCGCGCGCGCTGTTGAGCGCGCTCTTCGGCACCACCAGCGTGGAGCGGACGACGGCGGTCGCGATGAACCGCTCTTCCAGGCACAGCGCGAGCCGGGTGAGCAATCCTGCGTCGATCGCGTTGATCGGTACGATGCTGATCTCGCGCACGGCCGGAGCATCACCTTCGGTTCGCGCACGGGGCGGTCCTGGTGTCGAAGTTGTCACCATGAGCTTGTCGAAGGGTGCGCAATGATCGTCGGGATCGGAATCGACCTCGCGGAGGTCGAGCGCTATCGCTTCGACGAGACCAAGCGTGCGTGGTTCGCGCGGAAGGTCTACACCGAGGAAGAGATGGCGTACGCGATGCGCAAGCGGAATTGGCCCGAGCGGCTCGCCGGGTTCTTCGCCGCGAAGGAGGCGACGCGCAAGGCGTTCGGCCACGCGATCCCGTGGAACGCGGTCGGCGTCTCGCACGAGCGCAGCGGCAAGCCGGTGATCCGGCTCTACCGCGGCTACGAGCGGCTATTGGAGCGGCGCGGCGTGCGCGCCGTCCAGCTCACGATCACGCACACGGCGACGACGGCCGCCGCCGTGGTGATCCTCGAAGGCTGATGCGCGGATGAGAGCGGTCACGGCCGCGCAGATGCGCGCCATCGACGCGGCCGCGGTCGCGCGCGAGGGCGAGGTTGCGCTGATGCGCGCCGCAGGCGACGCGATCGCAGCGCTGATCGAACGGTACGCGCACGGCGAGGGGCCGGTGATCGCGGTCGCCGGAAACGGCAACAACGGCGGCGACGCCTACGCAACGCTCGCGGCGTACGCGGGCACCCGGCGGCGCGTCGTCTACGCCGATCCCGCCGCGGGCGGCAGCGCGGCGCGCCGCGACGCGCGCGAGCGCGCCCGCGTCGCCGGCGTCGAAGAGCGGCCTGCACCGCCGGCGCCGGCCGCACTGCGCGAGGCGGCGCTCGTGCTCGACGGCATCCTCGGCGTGAACGCTCGGCTGCCGCTCGATCCGGCGAGCGCGCGGCTTGTGGAGGCGATCCGCGAAAGCGGCGCGCCGGTGCTGGCTCTCGACGTGCCGACCGGGATCGACCCGACGACGGGAAGCGCCGGGGCCTACACCGTCCGCGCCGTCGCCACGATCGCGCTGGGACGCCCGAAGCTCGGGTGCTGCCTGGACGACGGCCGCGATGCGACCGGCGATTTGTGGTGCGCGCCGATCGGGATGCGCGACCAGGATGCGGACGGCGCCGGCGATCCGCGCGCCGACGTGCTGACCGCCGGCGAGTTCGCCGCGCTTCTTCCGCGGCGCCCCGAGGACGCCGACAAGCGCAGCGCGGGTGCGCCGCTGATCGTCGCCGGATCGACGCAGTTCCCGGGCGCCGCGGTGCTCTGCGCATGGGGCGCGGCGCGCGCGGGCGCCGGCTACGTCACCGTAGCGGCGCCCGAAGGCGCCGCGGCCGCCTTGCGCCTGCAGCTCGTCGAGCAAGTCGTCGTGACGTACGACGAAAGCGATCCGCAGCGCGCGGTCCGGACGATCCTCGATCTGACCAACCGCTGCACCAGCGTCGGGATCGGTCCCGGGCTCGGGCTCTCCGACGGCTTCGGCGAGATCGTCAACGGCGTGATCGGCGGCACCGATCTGCCGGTCGTCGCCGACGCGAGCGCGCTGTACCATCTCGCGAAGCGGCTCTCCGCGTACCGCGACAAGCCGCTCGTCATCACGCCGCACGCCGGCGAGTTCGCACGGATCAGCGGACGCGGGACGATCGCGCCGGGCGAGCGGCTCGCGCGACTCCGCGCCTTCGTCGAAGAGCACGGCATCACGACGCTGCTCAAAGGCCGCACGACGCTGATCGGCGGTCGCGACGTGACCCACCTGAACCCGACCGGGACGAGCGCGCTCGCGACCGCCGGAACCGGCGACGTGCTCACCGGCGTGATCGCGACGCTGCTCGCGCAAGGCCTGTCGCCGCTCGACGCCGCCCGCACCGGCGCGTACTGGCACGGACGCGCCGGCCAAGTCGCGCTCGCCCGCCGTCACCGCGGCGTCGTCGCACGCGACGTCGATGAAGCGCTCGGACCGGCATCCGTCATCGACGTTCCGAACGGCCCACTCGTTCGAATCTTCTGACCCGGCCTTGACGGCGCGGACCACCCGCGTGATAGGCTCGGCGTGGAGAGCTCATGGCGAAATTCGTGGAACCAGGCGAAATCGTGCTGCCGGAGACGAAGCCGGAGACGGAGTGGCTGCGCGGCCGCGCCGTGCAAAAAGTGAGTGCGACGAGGACTGGGAAACGCCGCTCGTCCCTCCGACGGTCGCCGTCGAGATCCGCTCTCCCGACGATCGGCAAGCCGATCTCGGCGACACGATCGCCACGCTGCTCCGCGCCGGAACCGACCTCGTGCTCGTCGTCGACCCGCGTGCGCGCACCGTCACGACCTACGAACGAAGCGGCGAGCGCGTGTTCGGGCAGAACGAGACGTTCGAGCACTCCGTGCTGCCCGGCTTCACCGTGCCGCTGCGCGCGCTGTTCGCCGAAGCCGACCAGGAGCCGCCGAGGTAACGCCGTTCAGCCGGCGCCGTCCAGCAGCGCACGAAGGCCCGCTTCGTCGAGGACCGTGATCCCGAGCTGCTCCGCTTTGGCGAGCTTGCTGCCCGCCTCGTCGCCGGCGACGACGTAGTCCGTCTTCTTCGAGACGGAGCCGCTCACTTTGCCGCCCGCGGCGGTGATGAGCTCCGACGCTTCGTCGCGCGTCAGGGCCGGCAGCGTTCCGGTCAGCACCAGCGTCTTTCCGGCCAGCACGCCGGCCGGTTCCCGTGGGCGAAGCGGCGCGGTCATGTCGACGCCGGCGGATTTCAGGCGCGCGACCATCGCACGGTTCGGCTCCTGCGCGAAGAAGAGCGCGACGCTCGCCGCGATCTCCGGCCCGATCCCTTCGCTGCGCAGCAGCTCGTCTTCGGTCGCGGCCGCGAGCGCGTCCATCGTGCCGAAGTCGCCGGCGAGGATGGCGGCGTTCTGCGAGCCGACGAACCGGATCCCCAGCCCCGACAACAGCCGCGCCAAGCCGCGCTTCTTCGAGCCCTCGATCGCCGCGAGCACGTTCGACGCCGATCTCTCCGCCAGCCGCGGGAGCGTCAGCAGATCGTCGAGCGTGAGGTGATAGATGTCGCTCACGTCGCGCACGAGCCGCGAGTCGACGAGCGCGGTCGAGAGCTGGTCGCCGACGCCTTCGATGTCCATCGCGCCGCGCG
>DASWSC010000184.1:0-12590 GCA_036402855.1 Candidatus Elarobacter sp.
CGCGGGATGACCTTCCGGCCTTTCCGTTCGAGAGCGACGACGTGATCGTCGCGGTCGGCCAGGACGGCCTGGTCGCGAACATCGCGAAGTACGCCGAAGGTCAGCCCGTCATCGGGATCAACGCCGATCCGTCGCTGTACGAGGGCGTCCTGGTGCGGCACGCGCCGCGCGACGCCGGCGAGCTCCTGCGGCTCGCCGCGGAGCGACGCGTTCGGTGCGAGGAGCGGACGATGGTCGAGGCGCGCCTCGACGACGGTCAGTCGATTCGCGCGCTCAACGAAGTCTTCGTCGGACACCGCTCGCACCAGTCGGCGCGCTACACGCTCGCCGTCGGGGGACGCGAGGAGTCGCACTCGTCCTCCGGGCTCATCGTCGCGACGGGGACCGGCGCGACCGGCTGGGTTCGCTCGATCGCGCGCGAGCGCGCCGGGTCGCCGCCGATGCCGCAGCCCTGCGACGGCGCGCTGATCCTGTTCGTCCGCGAGGCGTTCCCCGCGCCCGGCTACGGCGCGGAGCTGACCGCAGCACGCGTCGAAGCGGATGCGACCGTCGAAGTCTGCTCGGCGATGGGCGAAGGCGGCGTCGTCTTCGGCGACGGTATCGAGGAGGACCGTCTCTCGTTCACCTGGGGCCGCATCGCAACGATCCGCCGCGCCGCGATGCCACTGATGCTGGTCGCGTAGAACACCGTCCGAAAGGGTTGCACTTGCCAAAGCGCACGCCGAAGGACCACAATGAGTCCATGAAGCAGTTCCTGATCACGTACCGCGTCAAGGACGGCATGGAGGAGCAGCGGCGCGATGAGATCGCGGCGTTCATCGCCGCGATCGACGCCGACCCTTCCTTGCGCGGAAAGCTGTCGTACCGCTGCATGAAGGCGGGCGGGCAGCCGGAGTACTATCACATCGCCACCGCGGCGGACGAAGCGGCCGTCAAAGACCTGCAGAGCCGTGACTTCTTCTCGCGGTACACGGAGCAGACCGAACGCTGTGCCGACGGAGAAGTCGACGTCTCACCGCTCGAGCTGATCGCGGAGACCGCCGCGCGCTGACGCCCACGGTGATCCGCGCACGCTTTGAACCCGACATCGAAGCGTGCGTCAAAGCGCTCAGGCTCGTGCACGAAACGGATGCTTACCCGTCGCGCTGGCCGGACGACCCTGCGGCGTGGCTCTCTCCGGCGCGCACGATCGGGGCATGGATTGCCGTCAGTCGCGGAACGATCGTCGGTCACATCGCGATCGGAGACGTCGATCGGGACGCCGATCCGCATCTGATCCCCGAAGCGCTCGCGGCCGGGCGGCACGTTTGCGAAATCATGCGGCTCTTTGTGGTTCCGTCCGCACGTCGGATCGGAACCGGCTCTTCGCTGATCGACGCAGCCCTCGGCTTTGCACGGGCGGCACGATTGCATCCCGTCCTCGAGGTGAGCGACGACCGTGCGGCGGCGATCGATCTCTACGAGCGAAGCGGGTGGCACCGCTCGGCGACGTATCCCGCGACGTGGCGACGGCCGACGGGTGAACGCCCGCTGCTCCATCGGTACGAGCGCTAAGGGCAGCGATCGGTGAGGTGCCTATCCGTACAGGAGGGGCGGACGGGCCAGCGAATCGTGGCCGCCCGGGCTTCATCCGAACAGGAGTTTCAGCCAGTGCCGAAGTTCATCATCGAGCGCACTCTGCCGGGGGCCGGTGCGCTGTCGCCGGAGCAGTTGCAAGGGATCTCCGCGACGAGTTGCGGCGTTCTGCGCGACATGGGCCCGTCGATTCAATGGGTCGAGAGTTTCGTGACCGCCGACAAGATCTATTGCGTGTACAACGCGGAAAGCGAAGAGTCGATTCGCGAGCACGCGCGGCGCGGCGGGTTCCCCGCCGACTCCGTGAGTCAGGTGAAGAGCCGGATCGATCCGACGACGGCCGAGCCGGCAGCCGCGACGGTGTAAGACGTGCGCCTGCGCGCGGCCGCGCTCGCCGGGGGCCTCGTGCTCGCGGCGAGCGCGCCCGCGCGCGCGCAGTCTCCGCCCTGCGTCTCGCCGGCCGCGGTGACCTTGGCGGATCGTCCGGGGACGGGGCGCACGACGAGCACGGGCGGTTCCGCGTGCGTCGCGGTGCCCGGTGAGCTGGTCATCGAGTCGGGTTGGCGCCGTCAGCTCACCGACGCTCCGGCCGGCTCGACCGCGCTCGCCAGCGGACCGCTCGCGTTCCTGCGCTACGGCATCGCCAAGCGGCTCGAGATCGGGATCGCACCGCCGGCTGCGCAGTCACGACTGGCGACCGGCACGACGTCTTCCGACACGGCGCGCGGATCAAGCGATCCGGTCTTCGCGGCGAAGTACCTCATCATCGACCGCGGCGCGACCCAGGCGTCGGTCGGGGCGGCGTATGCGCCGCCTTGGGGCAGCGGCGAATTCACCAGCGGGCTCCCGACGTACGCGCTCGCGCTCAACGTCGGAACCTCGCTCTCGCCGCGGGTCTCGCTGGCGACGAGTCTGGTTGCATCGACCGCGGCGGGCGCCGGCGAGAGCGGCGCAACGCGGTCGTTCTTCGTCTTCGCGCCGTCCGTGACGCTCGGATACGCGCTCGACGCGATGGACACGCTGCTGCTTCAGGACGCGTTCGTCTCGCGGCAAGGGCCGCTGCTTCCGTCGGGAAGCCGCGGCGTCGTGGCGCTGCAGCGCGCGATCGGGCCGCGCCTCGCCGCCGACGTCGAGTACGAGCGAAACTTCACACCGCTGCTCGGGACGCGCGCGCAGGCGATCGGCTTCGGAATCGTGTGGATCGCGGCGCCGGGGCGGCGCTAGCCTGCATCCGAGAGGAAGCACTCGCTCTCCGAGCGAGCGGCAGAAATGTCACGGTCTCGTTTTATCTGCCACTTCCCCGCAGGCGAGCGCCGAAGCACGCTGAACGCCGCGCTTCAACGTACCGGTGTGTGTGGGGAGGCCTCATGTCCGTATTCAAGGCGTTCATTTCGTCATTTGCTCTGGCGCTCGTCGCCGCTTCCGTCCCGGTGACCGCGTTGGCGCAAACGCCCGCACCGGCGGCGCAGCCGCCGGCACCCGCCGCTCCCGCCGGCAGCGCCAAGCTGGTGCTGCTGCCGTACGAGTCGCCCGGCAGCACCGATCCGCACGCGACCGCGATCACGCAGACGCTGGTCGCCGACCTGGCGACGGCGGGGATCGCCGTCACGACGCTCGCGCCGGTCGATCATCTCGATGCGGTTGCGAACGCGGCGAAGATCTGCGCCGACAACAACGCGACCGGCATCCTCGTGCCCGAAGGGCGCTACGAGCAAACGAAAAAAGTCATCCCCGCGCCGTTCGTGACGATCCTGCGGTATCCGACGCACGTCGAGTTCCGCCTCGACGAGGTCGGCTGCACGGGCGGCGTCCGCTGGACGACGACGACGACCGGTGACGAAGCCCCCGCGGGCGCGTTCTCGGTGGGGAATCTCGGTGCCGCGGTCGACGCCGCGTTCCGCACCGCGATTCAAGCTGCGGCGACCTCACGTGCGGGAGCGACGATCATGTCGTCACCGGTCGCGGCGGCCGCTCTCCCCGCGGCCGCTCCGGCGGCCGCCGTCACGCCGTCGAGCTACTTCCTCGTGCCGTTCGAGCAGCCGGGAATCTCCGATCCGCGCGGCGCCGACATCACCCGCTCGCTGCTGACGCAGCTGCAGCAGCGCCGGCTCGATGTGAAGACCGGCAACCCGATCGATCACTTCACCGCGGTCGCCAACGCCGGACGCATCTGCTCCGATACGGGGACGCAGGCGATCATCATACCGGACGTGCGCGTCGAGCAGTCGTCGGTGACGGGACGTTCGCACGCGTCGATGCGGCTGACGCTGCTCAGTTGCGCCGGGACCGTCATCGGCCATGGTGCCGCCGAGGCGGACATGGGACAGGCGTTCATGGGCAACTTCGGCGCGACGGTCGTCGGCGTCTCGGAGCGCGCGATGCCTCCCGCGATCGATCAGCTCTTCCCGAACGCGCCGAAACCGCAGACCTAGTCCGGTAGCCCCGGCGGGCTAGCGCCTAGCCGTGGTGACGGCGGTAGTACGCCTGCCGGCGCGCTGCGGCGGCGCGCTGTTCGGCGCGTTTTTGGCGAACCTTGTGATTGTAGTTCGTGATCAGCACCGCCGCGGCCGCGCCGCCGATCAGGATGTTGCGGGTGCTCGCCGCACCGTCGGCCAGCGCCGGGGCGACTGCTCCGAACGTCATCGTTGCGGCGAGCGCCGCCGCGGTCAGCGTCTTGTTCATCGTCTGCCAGGCGTACCCAGATCGGGACGCCGCGTCACCAGACAAGGGCCTTCTCGCTCGAGCCCGCGAACCGCAGCGCGGTGATGGAATGGCGCGTCTCGATGGACTGGATCGACGCGCTCTTCGTGCACTGGCCGGTTCCGGCGGCATCGCTTCGCGCGCGCGTCCCGCCCGCGCTCGAGGTCGACACCTTCGACGGACGCGCCTGGGTCGGCATCGTGGCGTTTCGGATCGCGGGCGCGCGTCCGTACGGCGCGCCCGCGCCGCTCGCGTGGCGCACGTTCCCGGAGATCAACGTGCGGACGTATGTGAGCGCGAACGGTCGTTCCGGGGTTTGGTTCTTGAGCCTCGACGCGGCGAGCGACCTCGCGACGCTCCTCGGACGAGGGGTCGTGCATCTGCCGTACTATCGCGCCGCGATCGCCGGCTCGTTCGAACCGGCGCGCTGCGCGTACGACCTGCGGCGGGCGGACCGGCGCGCGCCCGGCGCGCGGCTGGTCGTCGAGGCGAACGCCGCCCCCGGCGCGGCGCGCACCGCCCAGCCGGGGACGCTGGAGCACTGGCTGGTCGAGCGCTACTGTTTCTTCACGCGCGACCCGCGCGGGCGCACGCTGCGGGGAGACGTCGAGCACCCGCCGTGGCCGCTGCGCGACGCGGCCGTGCGCATCGAGCAGAACACGCTGATCGCAGCGGCCGGCATCGAGTTGCCCGGGGAGTCGCCGATCGCGCACCTCTCGGCGGGCGTCGCTACGCGCGCGCGCCGGCTCCTCCCGGTCTAGCACGCGCCAGCGCGCGAACGAGACGGCCGTCGAGCAATGCGAGCCCGGCGAAGATCGCCGCCATCCCCGCGAACGTGGTCGGCGAGAGATGCTCGTGCAGCACGAGCGTTCCCAGCAGCACCGCACTGACGGGGACGAGAAACGTCACCGACGCGGCGTTCGTCGCACCGGCGGTCGCGAGGATGCGGAAGTACAGCACGAACGCGAGCGCGGTGCTCGGCAGCGCGAGCCCGAGCCACGCCAGCCACGTCGCCGGTGCGATTCCGTGCAGCGCCGTCCACGGATGCTCGAGCGCGAGCGAGAGCGGGAGCGCGAGCAGCGCGGAGGCACAGAGCTGCCCCGCCGAGAGAACGAGCGGATCGACGCCGAGCGCGCTGAAACGGCGCGCGTAGACGGCGCCGAAACCGTACACGATCGCGGCGCCGACGCATGCGAGCTGCGCGATGCTCGTGACGCTGAAGCCGCGCAGTGCGGCGGGACCCATCAGCAACACGACGCCGGCCAGGCCGAGGACGATCCCCGCGATGCGGCCCGGCGTGAGCTTTTCGTCGCGGGTCGCCGCGTGCGCGATCAGCGCGGTGAAGATCGGCGTCGTCGCGTTGAACACCGAGGCCAGGCCGCTGTCGATCTGCTTCTCGCCGAAGATGATCAGCGCGAACGGCAGCACGTTGTTGAACGCGCCGAGCACGAACAGCGAGCGCCACACGCGCGCCGAGCGCGGCATGTGCCGCCCGCTCAGGAAGACGACGGGCAGCAGCGCCAGCGCGCCGCCGGCGACGCGGCCGAGCACGATCGTGAACGGCGGCAGTCCCGCATCGTCCAGCACTTTGTAGAAGAAGAACGCGCCGCCCCACACGACCGAGAGCAGCACCAGCATCGCCCATTCCGCCGGGCCCATCTTCGCGGTACGCACGTCGCTCACGGTACCAGCGAAGAGCCGCCGCGGCGTCGCGAAGGTTGCGCTCGCATCGCCGTCGGAGGGAGAGGTCATGCAAAAGATCAGGCCGTTTCTCTGGTTCGACGATCAAGCCGAGGAGGCGGCGAACTTTTACGTCTCCGTGTTCCCGAACTCGAAGCGGCTCGGCGTCTCGCACTACGGCGAAGACGCACCTGGTCCGAAAGACGAGGTGATGGTCGCGCGGTTCGAGATCGAGGGACAAGAGTTTCTCGCGCTGAACGGCGGACCGGAGTACACGTTCACCCCCGCAATCTCGTTCTACGTCGACTGCGAGACGCAGACCGAGGTCGACTACTACTGGGAGAAGCTCTCGGACGGGGGCGAGACGAACCGGTGCGGCTGGCTCACCGACAAGTTCGGCGTCACGTGGCAGATCGTGCCGTCGATTCTCGGCGATCTGATGCAGGACGACGACGACGAGAAGTCCGGCCGCGTCATGCAGGCGATGCTGAAGATGGAGAAGCTCGACATCGCCGGGCTGCAGCGCGCATACGACGGAACCGCCTGACGCACCGCGCCTCCGCGCCTCAACCAGCCGGTTCGAAGAAGCCGCGCGTCCAGCGCTCGATCTCGTCCCACGGTGCGCCGAGCAGCGCCGCGACGTCCAGCGAGCCGCGCACGCGCAGGAGGTACGCGTCGAGCAGCGCGATGCGCTCGGCGCGGCCGAGCTCGGCGAGCGGAAGATAGCGCGCCGCGGTGCGCGGCGAGGTGAGCCGGCCGGCGGCGGCGAGCCACAGCAGCCGGCGCTCGTGCGGTTCGGCCTCGACCAGCATCGCCTGCTCGAGCATCGCGGCGCAGTGCGCGACCCAGCCTGCGGAGAGGCGCTCGAGCGGCCACTCCGCCCACTTCGTGTGGACGTTCCCCGCGTGGTAGCGCTTCCGGTAGAGCACCTCGGGGACGCGGTGCAACTCGCCGCCGCGCGCGATGGCCGACATCCACGCCGTGTCGCACGCGAAGCTGTCGACCTCGTTGGGCGGGATCCCGCCCGAAATTCGCAGCGCTTCGGCGCGCGTCACGCCGCGAAACGCGACCGCCGAAAGGTGCTCGGAGAGCAGCGCCAGCTGACGCGCGCGCGGCGAGCCGGTCACCGACGGCTGCGCGAACGTCCAGTCGGCGTCTCCGAAGCTGCTCATGTCGCAGTACGTCACCGCGGCCTCGGGCGTCCGGTCGGCGTACGCGACCAGCACCTCGAAGTAGCGAGGGTCGAGCACGTCGTCCTGCTGATGGTAGCACCAATACGGCGTGCGGACGCCCGACATGAGCCAGTTCAGGTGCGCGACCCATCCCAGCCGGCGCCGCTGCACCGTCAAGAAGAAGCGCGTATCGCGCAGAAACGGGCGGCACAGCGCTTCGCAGACCGGATCGGGGCCGTCCAGTGAGATCATGACCCTGATCTCGCGGTGCGTCTGGGCCTGCAGAGAGCGCAGCGCCTCCTCGACGAAGTCGGCGCCGTGGTAGACCGGAACGCCGACGGTGACGATGCTCGCGGAGGCCATCAGGTCGCCTCGGCGATGCGCGCCGCGAGCGCCGACGCGAACAGCGGCGCCATCGTCAGCTTTCCCGTCTCGATCGTGTGATAGCGTCCGTGCGAGCGCGGTCCGATGGCGTAGCGCGCGTGCAGTCCGCTCGCGCGGTCGTAGATGTCGCTCTCGCCCCATGCCATGATGATGCCGGCCTGCACGTGACACGACTCGATCGCCTCGCCGGCGAATCCCTGGAGCGCCGGGACGACGCCGCCGAGACCGGTGAGGATCGCGTCCCGGAGCGTCGCCGCCGCGAGCGGTTCGAGCTCCAGCGGCCAGTCGGGCGGACTGAGCGCGGAGGAGACGCCGCGGACGCCGGCCGGGTACCACGAGACGTAGTGCGTGCGATCGCCGTACGCGACCAGGTCACCGAAGGGACCGAGGATCACGGTCGCCGACGGCACGGGCGGCGTGCCGGGCCGCACCCGGATGCGCAGGTAGTGCTTGACGCGGTAGAGCCACGGCTGCTCCGGATGCACGCCGGCCGTCGCATCGACGGCCAGCCGCCCGTCCCACAGCGCGTTGACGACGTGATCGTAGCGTTCACGCACGCGGCCGTCCGGTGTGTCGGCGACCACGTCGACGTGGTCTCCGCCCGGCTCCGCCGCGCGCACGGTGCTGCGCAGCCGGCAGCGAATCGCGGCGTCACCCGCCACGCGCGTCCGCACCGCGGCGGCGAGGGACTCCGGATCGATCGCGACTTCTTCGGTCTCGAACGCGGCGCTGACCGAGCGCTCCGAGAACAGCGAGGCGGACCGTTCAGGCGAGAGCCGCGCCGGCGCGACGCGGTAGTCACGTCCGAAATACTCGCGCGGTTCGCTGCCGCCTTCCTCGAGGCCGATCGCGTGCACGTCGTGAAAATACCGCTCGATCTCATCGGCGCCGAGCTGGCTCTCGGCATGCACCGCGTAGCGGAACGGCACGGAGACCGGAACCGCGTCGAGCGCCCCGCCGATCCAGCGGCGAAGGAGCGGCGCGAACGCCAGCGCGCCTCGAACCATGATCCGCGCGGTGCGCAAGCTCGGATCGGCTGCGTAGACGAAGCCCAGGTGAATCTTGCCTTCGTTCCGCGCCGATGCTTGCGCGAGCGTGCGGTCGTTCTTGTCGAACAGGTCGACGCGTATGCCGCGCGACGCGAGCTCCAGCGCGACGCACGCACCTTGCAGCCCGGCGCCCAGAACCGCGACGTGCACCGCGTGCGGCGCTAGACGCGAGCCAGGCCCGCGCTGCGCGCCTCGGCGACGTACAGCGCCATCCCCGCCTTGCGCCCGAGGTCTTCGAGCGCGTTGATTTCGAGCTGGGAATAGCCCTTCTCACCGGCGCGGCGCCCCAGGACGAGGACGCCGAGAAGGTCGGGATTCTTGGCGCGCGGGACGACGAGCGGGACGAACACGGGCGCGTCGTCCTCCGGCGCGGGGCGCGCCGCTTTCCCCTGGTGCAGCGTCGCGAGCACCTCGTCGCCGGCGACCTCCTCCTCGGGGATCTCGCCTTCGGGACCGCGCGACGCGGTGAGGGAGAGCCGTCCGTCGCGATACGCGTACACCGCGCTGTACGCGACGTCGAAGAGCAGCGGGGTGTGCTCGACCAGCGCGTTGACGACGTGCGGCGCGGTCAGGCGCACGCGCACGTCCGGCTCGAGCTCGGGAAACTCGTCGGAGAGGTCGAGCGTCGGCGGCGTGAGGTGCCTGTCGACGCGTTTCTTGAAGTTCTCGTACATCGGTCTCAAGAGAAAGCCCGTGACGATGGTCGCCGTTCCGCCGGCAAACGCGCTGGACTGCGGCCCCATCGCCTTCTCGATCACCTTGGCCGACGTGATGTTGATCGCTTCCCACAGCACCGCGGCTGCGGTCGTGATCAGGGCGTAGAGCACCGTCCGGCTGACGACGAAGTCGATCTCCCAGAGGTGGTAGTACAACACCGAGAACGCGATCGCGAGCGGTACGGCGAGCTGGAAGCCGACGAAGAACGGCTGGTGGATCAGGAGGATGTCGAGATCGCTCCCGCGCGGCAGGTTCCAGATCTGCCACGGCAGGTGGGTGAGAAAATCCCCGACGACCGACGCCGTGACGGCGTAGACCACCCACTTCGTCTGCTGCCGCTCGAGCGGCGTGCGCACGCGGTAGAACCAGTAGAGCTGCACGGCGACGGCGCTGCCGAACGCCGCCGCGATCACGATGAACGGCCACGGGTGAGGCAAGTGGTAGGGGTTTGCTTGCGGGACGAACGGCCACAGCAGCGTCCAACCGATCATCACGGCGCTGAGCACACGCACGGTCAACGACGAGAACCGGCCGGTCGGAAAGACGTACAGGAAGACGATGAACAGCCCGAAGCCGACGCTCCGCTCGAGCATCAGCCACGTGGCGAGCTGGGGCGCGTTCACGATCAGCGCGTGCATCGGCGGCGGAATCGTCACGCCGTAGAGCATCATCGCGATCGCGGCGAACACCGCCATCGGCGTCTTCGGGCCGCGCAGCGCGATGAAGAGCCCGGTCAGCGCGAAGGTCGCCGCGATCAGCGCTTCGCTGATGAGGAAGTAGAGCGCGAAGGCGTGCTGTGAGATCCCTCGCTCGGCCAGCGGCACGGCGTACGACGAGAACGCCATGAGCGTGAGCTCGTTGTAGCGGTAGAGGCCGGTCTGGATGCCGGCGGCGATGCTGACGATGAACACGGCCGCGACCAGGAGTCGCGCCCCGCCGGCGGACAAGCGCATGGGAGACGGTGGTACGGTCCGGCGCAGGGATGCCCCTTGAACGGACGGTTCAGGGACGAACGCGCTCAGCGCGCGGCGGGGAGCACCGCGATGCGGAAGAGCGAGGCGAACCGCGTCAGCAGCCGAGGATCGCCGGTGACGGTGAGCGCGCCGCTCGCCAGCGCGTCTGCGGGGCTCAGCTCGCCGGCCATCAGCGCGCGAATCGCGGGGGTCGCCTCGATGACGAGGTCGGCACCCGGCAGCGGGCCGGGGGTGACGTGCAGCGTTCCGTCATCGACGCGCACGCCCAGCGCGATCTCTCCGAAGCGGAGCTCGTAGCTCACCGTCACGCCGCGCGCCGCATCGGGCTGAAAGGTCGAGCGCATCGCCGTCATGAGGGATCTCGCGGTGACGGCCTCCTCGGGGCGCGGATCGCCGAGGGACTTGGCGCCCCAGCGGCCGAGGCGGTCGACGACGTCTTGGAGCTCGGCGCCGTACTCGGTGAGCTCGTAGACCACGCCGCGCGCGGGCCGTGCCGCCACGCGACGCCGAACCAGCCCCGCCTCCTCGAGCTCCTTGAGGCGCGACGTGAGAATGTTGCTCGGGATCCCGGGCAAGCCGTTCTGAAGGTCGGTGAAGCGCTGCGGCCCCAGCAGCAGGTCGCGGACGATGAGCAGCGCCCAGCGCTCGCCGACGACCTCCAGGGCGCGGGCGAACCCGCAGTACTGCCCGTAGGCGCGGTTCTTCACGCACCCACGTTAGCAGGTCCACAAGTTTTTCGCAATGATACTTGCTTTTTACAAGTACACTTTGCTAGAATCCGAGGGCGCCTCGGCGACGAGGCCTCTCACTCGCCACGACGGAGCCGACCGATGACCATCGCCGCCACCACCGCCCGCGTTCTCCTGGGTCTCGTTTTCCTCGCCGCCGGAGTCAGCGGCTTTCTCCTCATCTCCAATCCGCCGCCGGCCCCTCCCGGCCTCGCCGGCCAGTTCCAGGACGTGTTCTTCCGCTCGCACTGGGTGCTCTTCGTCGACGGCGTCGAGCTAATCGCCGGGTTGCTGCTTCTGGCCAACCGGTTCATCCCGCTCGCCCTCGCGATGCTGGCCGCGGTGATCGCGAACATCGTGGTGTTTCACCTGACGATGGCGCCGGCGGGTCTCCCGATCGCGCTCGTGCTGGTCGCCCTCTGGACGACGCTGGCGCTGCGTCACCGGTCCGCGTTCGCGCCGCTCTTCGCGCAGAAGGCCGAGCCCGGCGGAGTCCGTATGATGCGGCGTGCCGCCGAGCGCGCGCAGACCCTCCGCGCTGCGTGACGTCCCCCGTCTCCACTTCACCGACCAAGGAATCTCCGATGCAACTCCAACCGTACATCTTCTTTTACGGGCGCTGCGACGAAGCGCTCGAGTTCTACAAGTCCGCGTTCGGCGGCAGCTACGAAGCACAGCGCGTCGGCGGGACGCCGATGGCGGAGCACTTCCCTCCCGGCTCGGAGAACCGCGTGATGCACGCCTCGTTCACCGCGCCCGGCGTCTCGTTCTTCGCCTCGGACGGGCGCGAAGAGAAGTCGGTCGACCCCGACGCCGGCAACGTCTCGCTCGCGCTCAATGCGGAGGAGGCCGCCGAAGGCGAACGGGTCTTCGCCGCGCTTTGCGAGGGCGGCGACGTGCGACGGCCGATCGAGGACGCGTTCTGGGGCGGCCGCTTCGGGATGGTCGTCGACCGCTTCGGCATCGAGTGGATGCTCACGCTGCCGTAACGCGCCGCACTTCGTGTTCCAGCGGGTCTCCGCGGTCCTCGCGATCGCGCTGATCGTCATGACGTGCGGCGCCGATGCGCAGCCCGTCGAAACGCCGTCTCCCGCGCCCGCCGCGCCGCTCGCGCCGGCGGGCGCGCTTCCGGCCAGCGTCTCGCTCGACGTGACCGGCTCGCCGGCGACCGATCCGGATTTGCTCGCCGTGCAGATCCGTGCCGCACTCGACCGGGCGATCCGTCCGACGCTGCGGCCCGGCGCCGCGATCCGGTTCGGCGCGTTCGTCCCGTGGCCGCTGCTGCCGCTGCCGAGCGGGGCGCGCGCGGCCGTGAACGTGACGATGACGATCGCCGGCGACGAGACGACCGCACCGGTCAGCGGCGTGGTGATGGCGGTGTTGAACAGCGTTCCGGCCGGCGCCGCGACGCCGCGCGTGCTCTTCCTCAGCGACGATCCGGAATACGTGCAGAGCGAAGGGATCATCTTCCGCGGCACGGTGACGCCGGAGCGTGCGACGCGGCTCTACTACTACCACTCCGACATCGGCGTGCCGCGCGATCTCGACGTCGTGCTCACGGCGCAGGCGCCCACCCGCGTGCACCTCATCGAGTCGGCCGCGGGGCCGGAT
>DASWSC010000185.1:0-11472 GCA_036402855.1 Candidatus Elarobacter sp.
GAAGGGCTCGAGGACTTCTCCATCTCGCGCTCGTCGTTCGACTGGGGGATCCCGCTGCCGGGCGGCGGCGTGCTGTACGTGTGGTACGACGCGCTGATCAACTACGTCAGCGCGCTGGGCTGGCCCGACGATCCCGACGGCTTGTTCGCGACGTTCTGGCCGGGGATGCATTTGATCGGCAAGGAAATCGCGCGCTTCCATTCGATCATCTGGCCCGCGATGCTGTGGTCGGCCGGGCTCCCCGAACCGTCACGCGTCTTCGCGCACGGCTGGATCACCAGCGACGAAGGGACGAAGATCGGGAAGTCGCTCGGAAACGCGATGGACCCGTTCGCGATGCGCGACGAGTTCGGCGCCGACTCGCTGCGCTATTTCCTGATGCGCGAAGCGCCGTTCGGCAGCGACTTCTCGATCTCGATCGAGAAGCTGCGCCAGCGCCACAACAGCGATCTCGGAAACGACCTCGGCAACCTGCTGCGCCGGTCGCTCGCGATGCTGCAGAAGTACCGCAACGGGCTCGTCCCCGAGCCGAGCGACGGCCGCGTTCGGGAGCGCGTCGCCGACCTGCCCGAGCTCGTGCGCGAGCACGTCATGTGCCTGCGCTTTCGCGAAGGGCTCGACGAGATCTGGAATCTCGTCACGCTGCTGAACCGCTCGATCGACGAGCAGAAGCCGTGGGATCTCTACAAGCACGGGCGCGGCGTCGAGCTCGACGCGCTGCTCTACGACCTGTGCGAAGGGCTGCGCTGGCTGAGCCTGCTGCTGTTCCCGTACATGCCCGCGAAGACGACCGAGATCTGGGGGCAGCTCGGGCTCGACGGAACGCCGGAGCGCGCCTGGTCCGAAGAGCTGGTGTGGGGCCGGCTCGCCGCCGGGACGCAGACAAATCCCGGCGCGCCGCTGTTTCCGCGCATCGAACCGCCGGCCGCCTGAGCGCGGCACCATGAGGAGCACCACATGACGATCACCGCGACCCGTCCGCAGCCGCCGGCGCACACCGGCGCCAACGACACGCTCCATCGCGCCGGTTTCGCGGTGCGCGGCGTCGTCGCCATCGCGCTCGGCGCGTTGGCGCTCTACTACCGCGTCTACTCCTCGGTGCTGGTCGGCGCGTTCGTCGCGTTCGCGGTCGTCGACGGCGTCGTCCGGCTGGTGATCGCGTTGCGCTCGACCGGGCGCGACAAGGCCTGGCTCATCCACGCGCTCGAGGGACTGTTCGGGATCGCGCTCGGCGTCGTCGCGTACGAGGTCGCGCACACGCTGATCGCGTTGACGTGGACGATCGCCGAGTGGGCGTTCGGCATCGGCGTGCTGACGATCGTCTTTGCGGCGGTCGTGTGGGGCCGGCTGCACGACGCGTGGCTCTGGCTCCTCGGCGGGATCCTGCTGATCGTGCTCGGCGCGGCGCTGCTCTGGTTCACGTTCGGCGGACTGCTCGCGCCGGGGATCGCGCTCGGCCTGTTCGGGATCGTCTACGGCGTGATCTCGCTGCTGATCGCCCTGCGAACGCACCGGCACGGCGTCCCCGCGGTGCGCTGAGCCGTTACGGCGCGTCCGGCGCCGGCTGGTTTCCGTTCGCGCGCTCGCGCGCGATGATCGCCTCGCATTGCGCGCGGTAGAACGTGCAGATCGCACGCGAAAGCGCGAAGTGCCGGGGCAGCACGAATCCTTCGGACGGTCCCTGCGGCGGGAAGCGCATCTCGCCGTTGATGTTGACGCGCTCGTCGAACGGGTCTTTGTTCGGCGCGAAACGATAGATCCACGGGTACGAGACCTGCTCGAAGTAGCCGTCGCTGTAGCGGATCATGCACCGGATGTAGTAGGCGTGCTGCGTCCCCAGCCGCATCGGCCCCTGGATCGGAACGCAGTCGCCCTGGAAGGCGCCGAAGAACATCTCCGGCGTCCCGGCCATCACCGCCTCGTAGCGCGGCGACTGCGGGTTGCGCGCGGGGGGCCGCCGCTGCGGCGGAACGTCGACCAGCGCGTGCTGCGCCTGCGCGATCGTCTTCGCGAACTGCGCGTCGAGTGCGGCGATCTGCTTCTCCGAAAAGGCGTTTTGGGAGGGCGGCGGGGTTGGCACTTCACGCGGCGTCGGCTCCTCGCGCGGCGTCGCGAGCGTGCCGGCCGCGGGCCGGCGGCGCGACGCGACGCGCGGGGGCAGCGTCGGCTCGGCGGCCGGTGCGAACGACGGGACAGCCGTCGCGAGGACGGGTGGAAGCGTCGGGACCGGCGGCGCCAAGAGCGTGTTCTGCGCGATGCGGCGTCGCGGCGGCGCCGGCCGGCGCGGCTGCGGCGCGGCGCGGCGCGCGGGCGGCGGAACGGTCCGCCGCTCGATCGTGATCGCATCCGAGAGCGCGACGATCTCCGGCGCCGGCTCGGGGAAGAGCTTCGCGATCGCCGGGACGACGCGCCGGTCGAACCAGAGCCACGTTCCGGTCGCGACGAGGTGGACGACGAGCGAGAGGATCAGCGCAGCGGGCAGGAGGCGACGGACGCCCCGGTCCTCGCGCTCGGGGAACAACAGCACGGAAGGCCTAAGGATTCACCATGATCGACACGCACGCCCACGTCCACGACCGGGCCTTCGACCCGGATCGTGAGGCGATGCTTGCGCGCGCGAGAGAGCGCGGGGTCGACGCGATCGTAACGGTCGGTTGCGACCTGGACGATAGCCGCCGAGCCTGCGAGGTGGCTGAGACCTACGGGCTCGCCGCAACGCTCGGCATCCACCCGCACGAGGCGAAGGACGCGCCCGGCGATCTCGCTGCGGCGTTCGACGCGCTGCGCGCACGCTACCCCGAGCGCGTCGTCGCGGTCGGCGAGACCGGGCTCGATTACCACTACGACCATAGCCCGCGCGACGTGCAGCGGCGCGTCTTCGCCGCCCAGCTCGCGTACGCGCGCGAGCGCGCGCTGCCGCTGATCTTCCATCAGCGCGAAGCGCACGAGGATTTCGTCGCGGGACTGCGCGAGGGGTACGCCGCCGCCGAGCAGCGCGGCATCGTCCACTGCTTCACCGGGACGCCGGACGAGGCGCGCACCTTCACCGGCGAGTTCGGGCTGCTGCTCGGGATCGGCGGCGTCATTACGTTCAAGACGGCGCAGCCGCTGCGTGACGCGGTGCAGGCGTGCGGACTCGACGCGATCGTGCTGGAGACCGACTGCCCGTATCTCGCTCCCGTCCCGCACCGCGGCAAGCGCAACGAGCCGGCGTTCGTCGCCGAGACGGCGCGCGTCGTCGCCGAGCTGCTCGGCACCACGATCGAGACGGTCGTCGCACGCACCGACGCGAACGCGCGCCGCGTGCTGGGGCTCGGGGTCGCCGCGTGATCCTGGGCAATCGCGAGCGGCCCGTTCGCGAAACCGACGCGCTCGCTCCCGGTCACGAGTCGCGCTGCATGATCTTCACCGGCAAGGACATGGCGCGCGCGCTCAAGGACCCGAGCGAGATCTCGGAGCTCCTGCGGGACGAGCACAACTTCGTGTGGTTCGATCTCGCCGAGCCGACGCCGGCCGACCTGGAGCTGCTCCGCGAGGAGTTCGCCCTGCACCCGACGGCGATCGAGGACGCCGCGCTCGTCCACGAGCGCCCGAAGATCGAGAGCTACGGCGAGTACTGGCTGGTCGTGCTGCACGCGGCGACGATCGACGGTGGACGGCTGGAGCTGCACGAGATCGCGCTGTTCGTCGGCAAGAACTTCGTCGTCACGATCCGCGCGCACCCCGTGTTCCCGCTCGACGAGATCGAGCGGCGCTGGCTCGCGAAGGGCGCCGTCCCGCACACCTCGACCGGGCTGCTGTACGTCGTCCTCGACGTCGTGGTCGACGGGTACCACCCGGTCGCGAGCGCGTACGATGAACGCCTCGTCACGCTCGAGAACCGCGTCCTCGCGCCGCGCGGCGAAGCGCGCCAACAAGACGTGCTGCGCGAGGTGCTGCGCTTCAAGCGCGACCTCGTGCAGCTGAGGCACGCGGCGGCGCCGGTGCGCGACATCCTCGCACCGCTGCTCCGCGGCGAGCTCGCGCCGCTCGATCCCGCGGTGGTCGCGTACTTCCGCGACGTGAACGATCACGCGCTGCGGGTGACCGATCAGATCGACTCGGTTCGGGACCTCCTCAACAGCACGCTCGACATCCACCTCTCCTCCGAGGCGCACCGCCAGGGCGAGGTCTCGAAGCAGCTCACCATCATCGCGACGATCTTTCTGCCGCTGACCTACATCACGGGCTTCTTCGGCCAGAACTTCGGCTGGATGGTCAGCCACATCGACCGCTCCTGGGACTTCCTCGCGATCGGCGTCGGCTCGCAGGTCGCCGCCGTCCTCATCCTCCTCCTCTACTTCCGCCGCAAAGGCTGGTTCTAGCGCACCCCGCGGGCACGTCGGCAGCTCGGGGTGACCTTGGGAGTGAGGTCGGGGCGTGGGGACCGTCTAAGATGAAGGCGATGGTCACCGACCCTGCCGGGAAAGGCGCCTACGTCCGCGAGATGTTCGCGGCGATCGCCCCGCGCTACGACCGGGCGAACCGGCTGCTCACGGCGGGCGTCGACGAAGCGTGGCGCCGCCGCGCCGTCGCCGAGCTGGCCGCGCCGCGGGGCGGCCGCGTCGCCGACCTGTGCTGCGGGACCGGCGACCTGGTCTTCCACCTGCTCCGGACCGACCCGTCGCTGGAAGTGTCCGGCGTCGACTTCACCCCGCCGATGCTCGACGGTGCGCGGGCGCGCGCCCGGCGCGAGGACCCGGCCGGACGGGCCAGCTTCGTCGAGGGCGACGTCACCCGGCTCCCGTTCGAGGACGCGAGCTTCGACGGCGCGACGATGGGCTTCTCGATGCGGAACGTCGTGGACGTCGTCGCGACGCTGCGTGAGGCGCGGCGCATCCTCAAACCGGGGGCGCGCTTCGTGAACCTCGACGTGACGAAGCCGCGGAACCCGCTCGTGCGGCGGTTCTTCGGCGTCTACTTCTACGGCCTCGTCCCGCTGGTCGGCGGACTGGTCGGCGGCTCGAAGACCGCGTACCGCTACTTGCCGAACTCCCTGACCAACTTTCCCGACGCCGACGGCCTGGCCGAGCGCTTCCGCACCGCGGGCTTCCGCGACGTCCGCACGATCCGGCTCGGCTTCGGCGCGATCGCGCTGCACGTGGGGACGGCCTGATGCTGAACCGGGCGCCGAGCGGCCGCGACCTCTACGCGATGGTCGAGGAGTTCTTCCAGTCGTCGTTCGCCACCGACAACGAGCTGATCACCGAAGCGGTCCGCCGGATGCTCGCCGCCGGCGGGAAACGGTTGCGGCCGCGCTTCACGCTGCTCGCGGCGGAAGCGGTCGGCGGGCAGGCGGAGCACCATCTGCGGCTGGCCGCCTTCATGGAGCTGATCCACGTCGCGACCCTGATCCACGACGACGTCGTCGACGGCGCGGAGACGCGGCGCGGGGTCAACGCGACCGCCGTCGATTTCGGCAACCGGATCAGCGTCCTGGCCGGCGACTACCTCTTCGCCTGGATCTTCAAGAACGTCACCGCCGAGTACGCGCACCCGGTCCCGCACGTGCTCAGCTCGACCCTCGCCGACATCACCGACGGCGAGGTCCTCCAGCTCAGGGCGCTCGCCGAGCTCGACACGACGCTCGCCGGCTACGTCGAGATCGCCGCCAAGAAGACGGCGTCGCTGTTCGCCGCGTCGGCCGAGTGTGGCGCGCTCGCCGCCGGCGGCTCGCCGTTCGCGGTCAAAGCGCTGCACGACTTCGGGACGGCGTACGGGATCGCGTTCCAGATGCGCGACGACGTCCTCGACCTCACCGGCGACGAGGCCTCGCTCGGGAAGCCGGTCGGGAACGACCTGCGCGAGCGGAAGATGACCGTGCCGCTCGTGCTGGCGCTGGAGGGCGGCGATCGGGAATTCCGCTCCGCCGTCGAACGTTGCTTCGACGAAAGCGACGGCGCACCGGACGCGGTCGCCGCCGTCGTGGCCGGGATCGGCGCCCAGGGCGGCCTGCGCAAGACGGAAGCCGTCCTGGCAAGCTACGTCGAACGAGCGAAACAGTCGCTCGCGCTGCTCGGACATACGCCCGCTCGCGCCGAACTTGCCGCGCTCGCGGACGCCCTGCTCTAGGAGACCCCCATGTTCACACCCATCGAACTCGTCGCCGTCGCCGGCGTGGCGATCCTGATCTTCGGCGCCGACAAGCTGCCGAAGCTCGCGCGCAGCGCCGGACAGGCCAAGAAAGAGTTCATGGTCGGTCAGGCCGAGGCCGACGTCGCGGCCGAGCGCGCCCGCGACGAGGCCCGGAAGAAGGCGGAAGCGGACGTCGTCACCGCCGAGCGTTCCGGCGGCGCGACCGGCGTCGGCCAGTCCACCATCATCCCCGACCCGCAGACCGGCGCCCCCGGCCCGACGACCGTCGCGCGGCCGAACCAATAGAGTAGCGTCCTAGTGCTCCCGGAGCGGGCGCCGCTCGACGAGGAGACGCGCGAGCGCGAGGTCGGCTGGGACCAGAAGGAGATGCCGTTCACCGAGCACCTGCGGGAGCTTCGGAACCGGCTCTTCATCTGCATCATCACGGTCGGCGCGCTCGCGGTGCTGTTGCTGTATCCCGCGTCGTGGGCGATCCCGAAGCTGACCACGCTGTACTTCGGCCCGCACATCCGGCTGCACGCCTTCGGCCCCGCCGACGCGGTGTGGGCGACGTTCAAGCTCTCGCTCTACGGCGCGATCGTCCTCGGCCTCCCGGTCTTGCTCTACCAGATCTGGATGTTCGTCGTCCCGGCGATCCATCCGCGCACGCGCCGGGCCGTGTACTCGTACATCGTTCCGTCGTTCGTCCTCGCGCTGGCCGGGATCGCGTTCGCGCACTTCCTGGTGATCCCGCGGGTCGTCTACGCGCTCGACGCGTACACGCAGAAGATCGCCGAGGCGACGTACGGGATCGAGCCGACGATCAACTTGGTGCTGCTGATGCTGCTCGCCTTCGCGATCGTGTTCCAGACGCCGGTCGTGATGCTGCTCGGCGCGCGCATCGGTCTGCTGAACAGCGGGCTGCTGCGCAAGTACCGGCGGCACATCGGCTTCGGGATGCTGGTCGCGGGCGGGTTTCTCGCGCCCGACGGCAACCCGATGACGATGCTGCTCATCGCCGGGCCGATGTACGTCCTCTTCGAGATCTCGATCTGGATCATCGTGTTCATGGAGAAGCGGTGGGCGCGCGAACCGGTGGAGGCGTAGCTCTCCGCCCGCTCGCGGCGCTGCGCGAAGCGTGGGACGACCTGGTCCGGCTCTTCGCGCACGTCCCGTTCGGCGTCTCGCTGCTCGCGCTGTGGGCGCTCCTGACGCTGATCGGCGTCGTGATCGAGCAGGGGAAAGACCCGTCGTTCTACGCGAGCGAGTACGCGCCGCCGGTCGCGCGGCTGATCGCGCGCCTCGACCTCGCGAACATCTACCACAGCGCGGCGTACATCGGCGTGCTCGGGCTGATCATCTGCTCGATGACCGCCGCGACGTTCACCAAGGTGATCCCGCGCCGCATCCCGCGGCTCAACCCCGTGAAGATCGAGGCGATCCCGCTGCACGCCAGCGTCGCGATCCCGGGTGACGCGGCGAGCGTGCGCGCGCGCGTCGACGCGTTCTTCGGCGCGCGCGGCTGGCAGGTGCGGAAGCGCGCGTTCGGCGGGACCGAGTGGACGTTCGCCGACAAGAACAACTGGGCGCGCCGCGGCGTGCTGGTCGCGCACGTGGGCTTCGTCGTGATCGCGATCGGGACGACGATCTACTGGGCGAAGGGCTACAGCGGCCAGTTCGCGGTGCTGAGCGGCGAGACGGCGACGATCCCGGAGAACGGCGCGACGCTCGCGCTCGAACGCTTCGGCTACCGCATCGATCCGATTCGCACGAAAGCCGGCCTCGTCTACCAGCCGATCGACTACGTCTCGACCGCGAAGATCACCGGGCGCGACGGGACCGCGCACGAGGCGGTCATCCGCGTCAACCAGCCGTACGACGTCGACGGAACGCTCGTCTACCAAGCGACGTACGGGTTCGCGATCGACTTCAAGCTCACCAAGGACGGGCGGCCGGCCGGCGGCCCCGCCCGGCCGCTCAAAGAGGGCGAAGGCTTCGCGATCGACGGGACGTCGCGCTCGATCGAGTACACGCGGTTCGTCGGCACGATCGATCGGGCAACGGGCCGGCCCGCGGCCGACCCGCGCCCCAACGATCCGGGGATCGTCGTGCAGGCGTTCGACGGCGACCGGCCGGCCGGGAGCGCGATGATCGCGCTCGGCCAACCGGTCGATCTCGGCGCCGGATACAAGCTGGAAGCGGCGCGCTACGTGCTGTACTCGGGCTTTCAGTACCGGTACGACCCGGGGATTCCGTTCGTCGGAATCGGCGCGTTCCTGCTGCTCGCGGGGCTGTGCATCTCGCTCTACTTCCTCCCGGCGCGGCTGTTCGTGCTGATCCGCGAGATCGGCGACGGGATCGTCGAGGTCGGGATCGCGGCGACCACGGTCAAAGGCTACGACGTCTTCGAGGACCGCTTCCGCGAGATCGTCGCCGGCCTGCAGCGCGCGCCGGCGCTCGAGAGCCCCTGACAGGAGAGATCATGGATCCGCTCAGACAGTCGATCGACCAGTGGCTGCTGCTCGCCGGGATCGCGGCGTACGTGATCGGCGCATTCGCGCTGTTCGGCTACTTCCTGCTGCGCACGCCGCTGCTGCGCACGATCGGGCTCCCGCTCGCCGCGCTCGGCGCCGCCTCGCAGTTCGCCGAGCTCGGCGCGCGCTGGTGGATGACCGGGGTGTGGCCGCTGACCAACTTGTACGGTTCGCTCTCGCTGTTCAGCGCTTGCGCGGTGACAATCTTCGTCGTCTTCGCGCTGCGCTACGATCTCGCGTTCGTCGGCGGCCCAGTGCTGGCGCTCGCGGGGATCGCGCTCGGCTACGCGACGACCTGGAACGAAGGCTACATGCCCGCCGTCCCCGCGCTGCAGTCGTACTGGATCAAGATCCACGTCCCGATCGTCATCACCGCGTATGCGTCGTTCATGGTCGCGTTCTGCGTCGCGCTGATCTACCTGCTCAAAGCTGCGGCGGAGAGCCGCTACGCGGGGCGCGGAACCGCGCTGCGCGGCGCGGCGGCCGGCGCGGGCGGCGCGCAGATCGGCGTGACGATGAACGCGTACGCCGCGGCGCCGGCGCTCGGCGCGCCGCGGAACGACACGCCGGCGATCGCGGCGGCCGCCGCCGCGGGCGATGCCACGGCGCAGTGGCTCGCGGGGCTGCCGTCGCTCGCGCGGCTCGACGTGATGCAGTACCGCATCATCGCGGTCGGTCTCCCGCTGCTCTCGCTCGGGATCATCACCGGCGCGATGTGGGCCAAAGAAGCCTGGGGCGCCTACTGGCAATGGGATCCCAAAGAGACCGCCGCGCTGCTTTCGTGGATCGTCTACGCGGCGTACATGCACTTGCACACGCGCCCCGAGTGGCGCGGCACCCGCACCGCCTGGGTGAACGTCCTCGGCTTCGCCTCGATCGTCTTCTGCTACCTCGGCGTGAACATCTGGATCTCCGGCCTACACAGCTACAAAATGTAACCCCCGCGATCTCCGCTCAGCGACGCGGTCGCGCCGTGCGCGCCGTCCCAAGCGCATGCGCGCCGTCTCAATGTCGGTGGCTCAAACGTCATGCTGAGCTTGTCGAAGCATGAGCCACGGGCAGCGTGGTGCCTTGCGGCGCATCCTTCGACAAGCTCAGGATGACACGGGGGCGGGCGCACGATGACACGAGGGGCGGGCGCACGATGGCACGGGGCGGGCGCACGATGACACGAGGGTGGGCGCACGATGACACGAGGGGTGGGTTTAGGGGGGGCCGGAGCTTCCTTGGCCGGGGTTTATGGGGAGCGCGGGCATTGGGGTGGGGGGTGCGACGGTCGAGGGATTCTCCCAGATCGCCTTGGCTGCGGCGGGGAGATGCTCGGGGACGCGCTTCATGAAGTACGTGATCTGCCAGATCGACTTCTCGTCGAGGGCGGGCGCGAAGGCGGGCATCCCGGTGAAGCGGATGCCGTGCTCGATCTTCCAGTACGTCGTGCCCTCCGGGTCGTCCATCACGTCGTTCTTGTTGAACTGCGGCGCACGCACGCCGAGGCCGCGCGCGATCGCGTTGGGCGTCGACTTCCCCGTGCCGTGACAGACCGCGCAGTTTTGCACGTACAGCTTCGCGCCTTGCGCGATGTCGGCGTCGGTCTGCCCGAAGGGATACGGCGGCTGCGGCGCCTCGCGGCGAATCGTGGCCGTCAGTGCCGTGTGCGACGCCCAGCGCTCGCCGGGCAGGAGCGGCCCGTCGGCGCGGGCGGGGAGCCGTCCGGTTTCGACCGCGACGACGAGAACGAGGGCCAGGACGATCACGACGGCGAGCGCGCCGAGCACGAATCCACGCATACCGTGCACTCTTCACCGGTTCGCTGGGAATCCAACCGGCCCGCAACGGCACGGTCGGGCGGCCGGGTTGTACATCGTGATGGCCATCGCTCCGCCGCGCGGCAACGCGCTCGAGGATTTCCGTTTCGACAACTCGTTCGCCGCGCTGGGTGATGGGTTCTCGGAGAACCGGGTTCCGACCGGAATCCCGGGCGCGCGCCTCGTCGCTTTCAGCGCCGATGCGGCCGCGCTGATCGGGCTCCGCCCGGGCGAGGAGATGCGCCCGGAGTTCACCGCGCTCGCCAGCGGAAACGCGCTCGTTCGCGGCATGCAGCCGGTCGCCGCGATGTACGGTGGGCACCAATTCGGCGTCTGGGCCGGTCAGCTCGGCGACGGCCGCGCGATCGTGCTCGGCGAGGTCCGCGCGACGTCGGCGGACGGCCGCGAGGAGCCGTGGGAGCTGCAGATCAAGGGCGGCGGTTTGACGCGGTTCTCGCGCTTCGCCGACGGCCGCGCGGTGATCCGCTCGACGGTGCGCGAGTTTCTCGCCAGCGAAGCGATGCACCATCTCGGGGTGCCGACGACGCGTGCGCTCTCGATGGCGGCCGGGGACGAACCTGTGCTGCGCGAGCGCGTCGAGCGCGCGGCCACGGTTATCCGCATGGCGCCGTCGTTCGTGCGCTTCGGGTCGTTCGAGATCTTCCACTACCGCAAGCAGCATGCCGAGGCGAAGGTCCTCGCCGACTACGTGATCGACCGGTTCTATCCCGAGTGCGGTGAGGGCGAGGAGCGGTACGCGCGCTTCTTCCTTGCTGTCGTCGAGCGCACGGCGGCGCTGATGGCGCAGTGGCAGGCGGTCGGGTTCGCGCACGGCGTGATGAACACCGACAACTTTTCGATTCTCGGCCTGACGCTCGACTACGGGCCGTACGGCTTCGTCGAAGCGTACGAGCCGGGCCTCATCTGCAACCACAGCGACGAGGCGGGCCGCTACGCGTTCGACCGCCAGCCGACGATCGGGTTGTGGAACTGCTACGCGCTCGCCGAGGCGCTGTCGT
>DASWSC010000186.1:0-9267 GCA_036402855.1 Candidatus Elarobacter sp.
CCGGGTACGACGTGGTCGCGATCGGCCGCAACACCGCCGCGCTCGCCTCGCTCGCCGAGCGCGTGCGGCGCGAGCAGGGCCGAATCGAAACGGGCGCGTTCGACGTCGCGCAGCCGGAGAACGCGCGCGCGATCGTCGAGCTCGCGCGCCGGTCGTTCGGCCGGATCGACGTACTCGTCAACAACGCCGGACAGGTCGCGACCGGACCGCTCTCGCTGCAGAGCGACGAGGCGCTGCGCGCGCAGTTCGGCACCCACGCGATCGGGCCGATCGCGCTGGTCCGCGAAGCGCTTCCGTCCCTGCACGCATCGCGCGGACACGTCTTCATGGTCGGCAGCGGCGTCGCGCGCGTCCCGGTCGGCGGTCTCGGCGCGTATCCGCCGTCGAAGGCGGCGACGCGGTCGGCGGCCTCGGTGCTGCGCCGCGAGCTCAAGCCGGCCGGAATCGCGGTGACGTACGTCGATCCGGGCGTCGTCGACACGGCGTTCATGACGCGGGCCGGGATGGCCGGCGCGCCGCCGGCGCTGCTCGTCACGCCCGAAGACGTCGCGCGCAAGATCGTCATCGCGATCGGGACGCGCCCGCGCGTGCTGAACGCGGTGCCGTGGCAGACCGCGTTCGTCGCGCTCGCCGAGCTCTTTCCGCGGCTCACCGACGTCGTGCTGGAACGGAATCCGGAGCTCATCGGCACCGGCGAAGCGGCTCCGGCTCCGGCGCTCACCACGGAGCCGGCCGTCCCCGACGAAGCGGAGGCGGCGCTGCACGTCCCCGAGCCGGCCGCTGAAGGGTCCGCCGAGACGCTCGACGCCGCGCTCGAGCCGGTGCGGCGGCGGATGGAGCGCGTCAAGCTGCGCGAGGAGTTCGTCCGGGACTTGCTCCACGAAGGTGCGGTGCTCGACGCGCACGAGGTCGCACTGCGCTGGGCGGGGATGCCGAACAAGAACGAGCGCGCGGCGACCAACGAAGTCCTCGACGCGCTGGCGACGGCGGGATACTTGCGCCGCGACGGCGAGCAGTATCGCGTGGTGCGCGGACCGGACTGATGGCGACGGCGCGCCGGTGAGCGCGGCCGATTTCGCCGAGCTCCGCGCGCGGCTGGTCGCGCACCTGCGCGCCCGCGACGACATCCGCACCGACCGCATCGCCGAAGCGTTTGCGCGCGTTCCGCGCCACGTGTTCGTCCCCGGCGTTCCGCCGGAGGACGTCTACGCCGATCGCTCCATCGCGATCAAGCTCCAAGACGGCGTCCCGATCAGTTCGTCCTCACAGCCGGCGATCATGGCGGAGATGCTCGAGATGCTCGAGCTGCGCGCAGGCGATCGCATCCTCGAGATCGGTGCGGGGAGCGGCTACAACGCCGCGCTGCTCGCCGAGCTCACCGGGCCGGACGGCTTCGTCGAGTCGATCGACCTCGACGACGATCTCGTCGCCGCGGCGCGCGAGCACCTCGACGCAGCCGGCTACGCGCGCGTCGTGACGCGCTGCGCCGACGGTGCGCTCGGTGATCCCGCCGCTGCACCGTTCGACGCCGTGATCGCCTCGGTCGGGGTCGATCGCGTTCCGCCCGCGTGGATCGCGCAGCTCCGGCCCGGCGGACGTCTCGTCGCACCGCTCACGATTCGCACGCTGCAGAAGGTCATCGCGTTCCGGCGCACGCCGGAGGGGCTCTCCAGCAGCGCGGTCGTCGACGCCGCCTTCATGATGCTGCGCGGTCCGTCGGCCGAATCCGACAGCGCCGTGATCACCCTCGGCGATCCGACCGTCGCGCTGCGCGTGCTGGCCGGGCGCGCCTCGCCGATCGATTCGGACGCGATCACGGCGGCGCTGCGCCGCCGGCCGTACGACGCGTCCCCGGCGCGGCGCATCTCCGCCGAAGAGATCTGGACCGGCTTCTCGATGTGGCTGGCGCTGCACGACGACGGTATCTGCCGGCTCACCGCGCATGGCCCGAGCGCGCAGGCGGGCGCGATCCCGAGCCTCTCGCCGGGTGCGGAGTCGCTCTACGGCTTCACGACGACGTTCGGGCTGTGCGACGGCGCGGAGATCGTCGTCTTTGCGGCACGCGGACCGCGCGACGTGCTCGTGCGCCGGTTCGGAACGCCGGCCGGAGCGCTCGCGCGCCTGCAGGCCCACATCGAGGCTTGGGACGCCGCCGGGCGCCCCGGGAACACGGAGCTCGGCGTCCGCATCGATCCCGACGGCACCACGCGCGCCGCGTTTCGCGAACGCGGCGTTCCGCAGGCGTAGACGTTACCAGTACGAGACGTCTTTTTGCCCGGTGTCCTTCCACTTGCCGAACACGGCGGGGTTCGCTTTGAACTGGTTCTCCAGGTCTTGGATGCGCGCCGCGTCGATGGGGTGGTCGCGCAGCCAGAAGTTCTGGCCCGGCCCGTACGCCTCGGTCATCGTCTGGAAGAACCAGACCATCCCCCACGGATTGAACTGCCCGGTCGCCGCCATGATGCGGGCGCCTTCTTCGTCGGCCTGGGCCTCGATGTGGCGCGACTGCGCGGCGTCGGTCCCGGCGACGGCGTACTGCGAGCCGTAGTCGACGGCGGCCCCGGCGATCGGTCCGAGCACGACCTGCGCGAGGATCGAGCCGATCGTGGCGGCCGTGCTCTTCTTCTGGAGGGCGGCCAGCCGCTGCGCGACGTGGTGCAGCACCATGTGGCCCGTCTCGTGCGCGAGGACACCGGCCAGCTCGTCCTTGTTCTTCGCCATGCGCAGGAGCGGCTCGTTGACGTAGATGTTCCCGCCGGGGACGGCGAATGCGTTCGCCGAGTCGCCACGCACCATGTAGTAGCGGATCGGATAGGGGTACCGCGAAGCGACGGTCTGCGAGATCACCGAGCCGATCTCGTTCAGGTGCTCGTAGAAGGGCGAGTCGAACAGGACCTCGCCGTCCTCGCGCAACTGGGCGAAGACCTCACGGCCGATCTGGGCTTCATCGATCCCGGCCGCCAGCGCGGGCGTCAGGTGGCCGAGCTGGGTGACGCCGGCGGTCGCGATGAGACTGCGGATGAACGCCGTGCGTTCCATCGTACGTATTTCCTCGGAAAGGACGCGGTTGACTCTACAACGGTATCGCTGGATCGTCGGTTGCGCGGCGCTCGCGCTTCTCCTCGCGGGGCGGCCGGGCCACGCGTCCGCCGCGACCTCGCGTGTCACTCCCCCGATGGGGGCACTCGGCGGGATGCGTCCGACCGGGCCGGCCGATCCGAAGACGACGCTCCACCTGGCGCTCCAGCTTCAGCCGCGCGGTGACCTCGACGGGCTGGCGAACCGGATGAGCGACCCGGCCGACCCGGCACACCGCCTGCTTCTCTCACGGCAGACCTTCGCCGACCGCTTCAGCCGTGTCGCCGACGCGCGAGCCGCAGGGCAACTGCTTCGGGCCGCCGGCGGCACCGACGTGCAGGTCGCCGGCGACGGGCTCGTCGTCGGCGCGTTGATGCGGATCCCGGACGCCGAGCGGCTCTTCGGCGCGCACTGGCAGAAGTGGACCGACGGCGCGCGCACGGTCGTCGCACCGGACCGTCCGCTGACGGTGCAGATCGGCGGCGTCCGCGACATCCGCGGGATCGTCGTCGCGACGTCGCCGCGGCTCGCCGACACGCGCCCCTCGTTCACGTACTTCCGCGGCGATTGGTACGAGCCGGTGCGCTTCCGCTCGATGAGCAACGCCGTCGACGGCGGCGGCCAGGGCCAGCGCATCGTGCTGGTCGAGGACGCGTCGGATCGCTACGACGTCAACGACGTGCGCAAGTTCCTGGCGTCCGAAGGCGCTCCGCCCGGCGCGTCGACGAGCCGCATCACCGATCGGAGCTTCGTCTTCAAGAGCTCTTCGAGCGAGTGCGGCCGCGACGACCGCGGGCAGGAAGCGGGCCTCGACGTCAGCGCCGCGGTCACGATGGCACCGCTGGCCGAGATCATCGCCGACTACGACGACGTCTGCGGCGCGGGGAACGACGCGACCGCCGCGCTCGCGCGCGCGCTCGACCTCGATCCGACGGTGATGGTGCTGCCGGTCGTCGTCGGCGCCGCCGACGGTCCGGTCGCCGCGCGCTACGGGCAGACGCCGCTGCCGTATCTGGAGGCGATCGTGCGCGGGATCCCGATCGTCGTCCCGGCCGGCGACGACGGCGCGTACGGGTTCCGCGAGAGCGGCGTCGAGCGGCCGCGCGTCACCTGGCCCTGCGTGCTGACCTACGTCATCTGTGCCGGCGGAACGCAGCTCGGCGACCGCGACGGCGTCGCCGACGAAGGCCCGTGGAACGACCTCGATTTCGCCGGCGGCGGCGGGATCTCGGCCGAGCCGCGACCGGCCTGGCAGAACGCGCCGGGCGACTTCCTGTTCTCGACGGCGTACGTGAAGAACCGCATCGTCCCCGACGTCGCGGCCGACGCGTCGGGCCACTTGCGCGTCTTCTGGCACGGCTACGGCCTCGGCGGCGTCGGCGGAACCAGCGAAAGCGCGTCGATCGTCGCGGCCGAGCTCGCCGCGATCAACAGCCTCGTCCCGCCGCAGCGGCGCCTGCTGACGGTCGCCGACCTCTACGTGCTCGCGCGCTCGACGCCGGCGGCGTTTCGCGACGTCTCGCGCGAGAACGACCGAGGCTGGAAGGACAACACGCTGCGCCCGCGCGCGAAACCGCTGCCGAAGAACTACCGCGGCATCCTCCCGACACCGGCGCCGCTGGTGAAGGGGTGTCCCGATCAGCAGCCCGACGGCTGCGCGGTGACGACCGGATTCGACGCGGTGACGGGGATCGGTTCGCTCAAAGAGCGCGCCGCGGTCGACGCGCTGCGCTGACCGCGAGCGCGAGAAAGAAGATCAGCGTCGCGAGCAGCACGATCGTCGCACCCGACGAGGCGTGCAGCTCGTACGACGCGTAGAGGCCGCCGACCGTCGACAGCACGCCGAACACGGTAGCGAGCGACATCATCGGAATGAACCGCCGGGTGAGCTGCGACGCCGCCGCGGCGGGCGTGACGAGCAGCGCCGCGACCAGGACGATCCCGACCGCCTGGAGCGAGACGATGATCGTGATCGCGAGAACCACGAGCAGGGCGTAGTCGACCAGCGGGACGCGCACGCCGGCGGCTTGCGCGACGACCGGATCGAACGAGGTGTAGAGCAGGGGCCGCCACAGCGCCGCGACGACCAGCGCGACCGCGAGGCCGAGCCCGACGACGGTCGCGACGTCACCGGCCGAGACGCCCAGGATGCTGCCGAAGAGAAAGCTCTGCAGATCGACCGTCGCGCGCGGCGAGCGCGACATGAGAAACACACCGAGCGCGAAGGCCGCGGTGAAGAGGACGCCGATCGAGGTGTCGAGCGAGACTTTCGCGCGGCGGTGGACGAAGCCGATCGCGAGCGCGGTCAGGATCGTGGCGGTCGCGGCGCCCGCGTAGAAATTCGCGCCGCGCAGATAGGCGATCGCGATCCCGGCGAACGACGCGTGCGCGAGCCCGTCGCCGATGAACGACAGCTTGCGCAGCACGACATACGTTCCCATCGCCGAGCACAGCGCGCCGACGACGAGCGCCACGACGAACGCGCGCTGCATGAAGCTCTCCTGGAACGGCGCGAGCAGCCCGTCCACGCTAGCGGTGGTGTCCGTGCGTGTGCGTGTGCTCGCGAATCCCGGCATAGGCGCCGGACTCGAGCACGGTGTCCGGCGTGCCGTCGGCCAGGATCTTGCGGTCGACGACGATGAGCCGGTCGAACCACTCCGGCGCGCGGTCGAGGTCGTGCGTCGTCATGAGCACCGGAAGCCCGTCGGCGACCAGGCCCCGCACGAGAAGGAGCAGCGCCTCTTCGGTCGCCGCGTCGACGCCGGTCGTCGGCTCGTCGAGGAGCAGCAGCAGCGGTTCCTGCGCGATCGCGCGCGCGACGAACGCGCGCTGCTGCTGCCCGCCGGAGAGCTCGCTGATGTGCCGGTCGGCGATGGCGCCGAGGTCCAGTGCGTCGATCGCGCGCGCAACGGCGGAATGATCGTGTGCCGAGAAGCGCTGGAACGGACCGATCCGCGGATAGCGCCCCATCGTGACGACGTCGCGGACGCTCACCGGGAACTGCCAGTCGACGTCTTCGACCTGCGGGACGTAGCCGATCGTGCCGGGCGCAAGCTTTCCTGGCGCCGAGCCCTGCACGCGAACCGTGCCTTCGGACGGCTTCACGAGGCCGGCGACCGCTTTGAGCAGCGTCGACTTCCCCGAGCCGTTCGGCCCCACGATGCCGAGCGCGGTTCCGCGGGGGAGGCTGAAGTCGAGGCCCTGCAGCGCCTCGACGCGGCCGTAGCGGACGTGGAGGCCATGGACGTCGACGGCGTTCGGGGCGTTCATCGCAGCGCCGACACGATCGCGTCGGTGTCGGTATCGATCATCCCGACGTAGGTGTCGACGCCGGGCGCGGTTCCCAGCGAGTCGTCGTAGAGGAATGCGATCTTCAATCCGCCCGCGCTCTCCGCGAGCGCGCGGGCGAGCTTGTCGCTGTACTCATGCTCGGCGAAGACCGCGGGCACGTGCTGCGCCCGGGCGAGCCGCACGAGATCGGCCATGTGCGCCGGATTCGGCTCCGCGCCGGCGAGCGGTTCGATCGCGCCGACGATGCGCAGCCCGAAGCGCCGCGCGTAGTAGTCGAACGCGTTGTGGAAGACGATCATCGTCCGCCGCGCCGGCGGGATGGTGGCGACTTTGCGCGCGGTTCGCGCCGTGAGCGCGGCGAGCACGCCGTCGTAGCGAGCCGCAGCGGTACGGTAGGCGGCCGCGCGCGGCGCGTCGGTTTCGACCGCGGCGTCGCGGACCTTGGCGGCGTAGCGCCGGGCCAGTTCGGGATCCATCCAGAGGTGCGGGTTGCCGTCGCGCACCGCCAGCCCGTCCGTGCAGACCACGATGCGCAGGCGCTGGTTGGCGGCGTTGTGGATCGTCGCGTCGAGCCAGCCGTCGAGCCCGGCGCCGTTCTCGACCAGAATGTCGGCCTCGCGGACCGCCGCGATCGTATCCGGGGAAGGCTGAAAATCTTCCGGCGAGACGCCCACCGGGACGAGCGAGCGAACGTCAGGGACGCCGCCGACCGCACCGCGAGCAATCGAGGCGAGCGTCGTGGTAGTCGCCACGATCCTGAGCGGCCCGCCGGCCCGCTCCGAGGGCCCATGCGAACACGCGGTCAACAGAAGCAGCCCGCAGGCAGCGACCGCCGAACGAGGAGAGGCCATCGCGTCTCTCTCGGCGCTGCGCCGACGCGTCCCTTTGACAGGGGGGTTCGGTGCCTGCTAGAATCCCGGACGGCCCGTGGGGGGTGTAGCTCAGCTGGTAGAGCACTTGCTTCGCATGTAAGGGGTCAGGAGTTCGAGTCTCCTCACCTCCACCACGACCGGAAGCCCGTCGATCGTTGATCTGGCGGGCTTTTTCTTTGCCTCGCCGGCTGGCCATGCGGTGATCTGAAGTGCGTCTTGACCCACAGGCTGACCCCCACTGTCGCGGAAAGCTTTACCAGACGCGTCACCGCCGCACGCTGCGTCGTCGGCAGCAGGTGCGTAAATATCGATTGTCATGCGCGCGACGGCCCGCCCCTCCGCTGTGCAAAAAGCAGATGAACGACGTCTAGACGCAACTCTAAAGCCCGGGTAGTTCGAGATAATTGCTTCCATCGGACGATCGACAGCATCGCGCCGATCGGAAGTCTCCGCGGCTGATGCGGTGAACAACCCATCAATGCGCGGGCTCGATTGACGTGAAAAGCGTACGCTGTGACTTACGGCCGTTGAGCCAGGCACGCTTCCGCGCTAGCTTTCGGGCGAGTAGACCACCTGATGGGGCACTCCGAATTTCAAAGGACGTCTCTTTGAACAAAGCCCGTGGCAATGCGACCGATTTCAACGGCGCTTTGCGGCGCGCTTAAGCGATAAAGTGACGTCGGTTGTAACTTAGCCACAGATCCTCGACTTAGGACGAACGCTTCATGCGGCGCGGCCTTCCATCATCGCCTGCCGCTGACAAGGCGGTGTCAGGTCGGTCGGCTACGCGCGTCGGGATGGCAATGGTGGGGAAAGGTCGTACGAGACGTTGCTCGTCGCGCCGGTACGCACGAGAACGCCTTTCTCGACCAGGTCCGCGAGGTCGCGGTGCGCAGTGTCAACCGATGTATCGGTTATCTTCGCATATTTCGCGGGGTTCAACCGCCCTTCGTAGCCATCGAGAAGTCTGCGCAGCACTTGGCGCTGCCGTTCATTGAGGCCCTGCTTCGCCGCGTGGGTAAAAATCGCGTTCGCGCGCTGTACCTCCGCGATCACATCGAGTGTATGCAGCGCCGCCCGCTCGTAGCACTGGAGGAACCACACGATCCATTCGGTCACATCGAGGTTCCCTCGCTGCGTGCGTTCCAGCATGTTGTAGTATAGCTGCTTCTCAGCGAGGATCTGTCGCGTCATGGAAACCGGCACGTCGTCCGGCACATCGCGCGCAAGGAGAAGGTCGGCGATCGCGCGTGAGATCCGTCCGTTGCCGTCCGCAAATGGATGAATCGTCACGAACACAAGGTGCGAGAGGGCCGAAGTGATCAGCCAATCGCCGATCGACAATCGGTCGAACCAGGCGAGAAAACGCTGCACCTCGGACTCGATGCGTTCGCCGGGCGGCGCCTCGAAGTGGATGCGCTCTCGACCAATCGGTCCGGAAACAACCTGCATTGGTCCGGTTCGAAAGCGCCCGATCTCGCTCGCGCCGAGCCCCGTCGGTCGGAGCATCCGATGCCACCGCAGGAGCCTGGACGCCGTGAGGGGCCTGCGCGCGTTCTCGACGGCGTCCACAGTTACTGCGGAGATCCCCTCCGTTGCCCGGCCCTCCCGCCGGCGCGGGTCGTTTCGACCGAGGGGGTGCAGCGTCAGCCGCCGCGCGATCGAGCGTCGGACCGATGCGGCGTCGAGGTTCTCGCCCTCGATCTGCGAGGTCGTGATCGCTTCCTCGGTGAGCGCGTCCACCAGGAGCCGCTTGCGTTCCACGACGTCGATTGCGGCGATCGCGCCGGTAACGAGACCCTGCGCCCTGCGCGCGCGACCCGCGGGCGCGAGCAGGCGCGCGGCGTCGTAGGTTACCTCCGGCCAGCCCTTCCGCTCCCAGATCCAGCGCTCTTGCCGCTTCATCTGCGGCTAGTATATCACGCTCTTCCCGCGCTTTATGCGGCAAGGTGTCGTGCTTGCCGCTCACCGTGCGGCGAGTTAGGCGACACGCCCCGGGGAGCGGCCAGGCGCGCGCTTCCGGCAC
>DASWSC010000187.1:0-3411 GCA_036402855.1 Candidatus Elarobacter sp.
CGACCGGCCTGCAGCGTGAACAACCGGTGTCCCGTCTACTCCGGACATCGTCCGGTAGCTGCTACCGGACGATGTCCGTTAGAGACGGCAGGCTGGGGTGCCTCCCGGGAGGCGGTGGCGCCAGCGGGCGATGAGCGGATACGCCGCTGCGCCGAGCCATCTCGCCGGTGGGACGCGCAGGAGACGCCCCGCGAAAGCCGACCAGCCGGAGCCCGCGGCGAGCGCCTCCGCCATCGACGCGTCGATCCACCACGCCGCCGCCGCAACATCGTCCCGCGTGAGTCCGACGGCAGCGAGCTCTTCCGGCGCCATCCTCTGCCACGCGACCGCGCGCTCCTCCCCGCGCCAGCGCGCCGCGGCCCAGTTCGCGACGGACGTACAGAACCCGCAGTCGCCATCGAAGATGAGCACCGCGGCCTAAAGCGGCGGCACGGTCTCGACGAACGGCCTGCCGTGGCCCGGGTACGAGAGGGTGACCGTCACGGCGTGATGGACGTCGATCCCGCGCGGAAGCGCCACGAGCATCCGCGTCGCGCCGAAGTCAGCCGTGCACACGCCGCCCGCAGGCGGGTGCGGAAGGAGCTCGGCGCCCGATCCGCGGCTTCCCGGGGATAGGTCGATCGAGATCGAGTGTGGCGTGAGCACGGTGATCGCCCCCGGCACGTTCGGGCACGAACTGCTCCCCGACGTGGCCATGGCGAGCCGCTGGGCTGACGCAAAGAACGGCAGGCGGTGCCGCGCCAGCGCCGGGTTCAGCAGCCACACGTGGAGCGCGTACGAGCGATGGACGTGTGGCGCCGGCGGCAACCCGCTGCCCTTGCGCGACGTGCTGGTTCCGCAACCGGCGAGAACGACCGCAAGCACGACGAGCGCCGAGATTCTCGTCGCCACGCTCATCGCGTCCTCGGCAACGGAGTGAGGAGCGGCTCGACCGTCGCGCGGAGATGCTCGAAGTTCGGCGGCAGGATGAGCGACTCGCCAAGGTGCGCCGGATCCTCGTCCGCCGCGAATCCCGGCCCCTTCGTCGCGATCTCGAACAGCACGCCCGTCGGCTCGCGGAAGTAGACGGAGCGGAACCAGAAGCGGTCGATCACCGTCGTCGGCCGCACGCCCGCCGCCGCGACGCGCTCGATCCACGCCTGCTCCTCACCCAGCTCGCACGCCCACGCGACGTGATGCACGGTGCCGGAGCCGCCGATCCCGGGCTCCGCGGGCGCCGGCTCGTAGGAGATCCAGCCCTGGCGCGAGTCTCCGCGGGTGAGGCCGGTCTCGAACCCGAGCGCGTCGAGAAACGCGCTCGGCGTCGCGCCGTACGCGCGCACGCCCTCGAACCCCTGCAGCGCGAACTCGCGCGGGATCTCGGGATGGTCGGCGATGAGCGGCGCGTCGGGCACTGACGAAACGACGAGGTCGTGCTGCAGCCCGTCCGGATCGCGGAACGGAACCGAGCCCACACGCGAGCGCCAGAACTCGATGGCTTCCTCCGAGCCGACGCGCCAGACGACGGTGTGCACCATCCCCGCCCCCGCCCGTCCCTCGCGCGCGCCGGGATATTCGAAGAACGTGATGTCCGCCCCGGGCGAGCCATTCTCGTCGGCGTAGAAGAGGTGATACACGGTCGGGTCGTCCTGGTTGACCGTCTTCTTCACGAGCCGCAACCCGAGGACGCCGGTGTAGTACTCGACGTTCCGGGGCGCGTCCGCCGTGATGCAGGTGACGTGGTGGATGCCGTCGAGCCGCACGGCCTAAGCGTATTCACTCTCTTAGGGAGTGCGGCGCGCGCGCCGCGCCGCCGATACAGGCCGCATGTTGAAGCGCGCGCTCTCCATCCTCGTCGCGACTCTCGCGGTCGCCACCGTCCTCGCCTTCACCGTCTCGCCGATCTCACCGAGCACCGCGTGGGCCGCGCTCACTGCGAAGGAGATCAAGGAGAGCCCGAACAAGGCCGCGCCGAAGACAACCACGAAGGCGGTCAAGGTCCTGCGCGCCAACGTCATGAAGCTCGCGAGCGACTACGCGCACCACCGCTATCGCGCCATCTGCGCCGACCTGACGGCGAAGCAGCGCCAGCACCTCGGCGGCACGACGAAGTGCATGCTCGCGGTCGCGCTGGTCAACGCGTTCGTCCCGATCAAGAAGTTCACGATCACGTCGGCGACGGTCGCGAAGAGCCGCCTCTCGGGCGCCGTCTCGCTCTACGTCAACGGGAACAAGAAGCACGCGCTGAAGGCGCTCGTGAAGTGGGAAGGCGGCCGCTACCGCCTCGACAGCCAGAGCGGCTGGCACCCCAAGCTCTAGGAGGAGCTCTACGCGCGTCGCGTCGACCAGATCTCGGCGAGCAACGGCGTCCGCCAGGTTGCGTCGGCAAGAACGTCTCGCAGCTCGCGTCGCATCTCCTCCCGCTCCTGTGCGGGAAGCAGCGCGAAGCCGCTGATCGAGAGGATCTGCGCGATCGCGTCGTTCGTCGTCTGGACGTGCTCGTGCGGCGCGATCTCGAAGCGGAGCGGCTCGAACTCGGCCGACGCCGCGAACGCCTCGCGCCACGTGCCTTCGTCGACGAGATGACGCCCGCCGACTTCGCCCGAGGGCCGGTGCTGCGCGACGATCTTCCGCGCCTCGTCCGGCCACCGTGGCTCGGTCTCGCCGCCGTCGGTGTTGAAGCAGACGACGACGAAGCCGCCCGGCCGCAGGACGCGCGCGATCTCGGCGACGGCGCGCGGCGCGTCGAACCAGTGGAACGCCTCGGCGCAGAAGACGCCGTCGACGGACGCGTCGGGCAGCGGGATGCTCTCGGCCGCGCCCGCAAGCGTCTCGGCGTCGGCGATCAGCGCGCGCAGAGCGTCGTCCGGCTCGACGGCGGTGACGCGTGCGAAGTGGCGCACGAGCACGCGCGTCAGCTTCCCGGTGCCGGCGGCGAGGTCGAGCACCGCGGCGTCGCGCGGTAGCTCGGCGACCTCCGCAACGCGATCCGGCCAGCCGGGCCTTCCCCGTTCGTAGTCGCCGGCGACGGCGCCGAAGCTCGACGCGCGCGGGTCGCTCATGCGCGTAGGTGTCGGAGCTCGACGGCGGGGGAATCGATCGGCATGCCTTCTGATCAGTACCACGAACCGCCCGACGAGCTCTCCGCCGAGATTCGCACCTTTGCCCGGATGATCACCTCGCTCCAGGAAGAGGCGGAGGCGATCGGCTGGTACGAGCAGCGGATCGCGCTCGAGCAAGACGCCGACGCGCGGCGGATCATGGAGACCGCGCAGCAGGAGGAGTTCCTCCACTTCGCGATGGATCTCGAGTTCCTCGCGCGCCGCAAGGAGAGATGGCGCACGGCGCTGCAGGGAATCCTCTTCAAGGACGGCGACATCGTCGAGAACAAGGAAGCCGTCGAGGACGAGGTCGAGGACTCCTAGAAGGGTC
>DASWSC010000188.1:0-17473 GCA_036402855.1 Candidatus Elarobacter sp.
GAGATAGCCCGCGCCGTTGAGCTGGTAGCGCGGCCACGGCAGCGTACGGATGTCGCTCTTCGCGTGTTTCGCGGGCGGCTTGGCGAAACCGAGCGCTTTCCAGTCGACCTTCGCGCGCGGCGCTTCGTCGGAAGACGTCGAGCTGAACGCGATGCGCTTCCCGTCGTGCGAGAACACCGCCGTGCTCGCGCCGTCGGCTTGGTGCGTGAGCTGCCGCGCCTCGCCGCCGCCCAGCTCGATCGCGTAGAGCTGCGGCACGCCTTTGCGCGCGCCGGTGAACACCAGCGTGCGGTCGTCGGCCGACCAGGCCGGCTCGCCGTCGTGCTCGCCGCGCGTCAACTGCGACACCCGCGAGCCGTCGGTCTCGGCGACCCAGATCGCGGTGAGGTACGCGTTCTGTGCGAGGTCGGGGCGCGAGACGACGAAGGCCACCCGCTTCCCGTCGTGTGAGATCGTCGCGCTCGAGACGAGCGCCATCTTGAAGAGATCTTCCGGCGCGACCGGCCGCTTCACGGCGGCGGCGGCGGGGAGTGCGCCGGCGGTGAACGCGACGGCGACCAGGATCGATGAGAGGCGGCGCATCGTCTAGACTTCCTTCGCGAACCAGTCGGCGATGAGATGCAGCCGTTCGATCCGGTGGACCGGCTCGCCGGTGCGGTTCAGGTCGTGGTTGTCGCGCGGAACCTGCACGTAGGTGATCTTCTGTCCCAGCGACTTCGCGAGCGTGAACCAGGCGTCGGAATCGACCAGCGGCGTGCGCGTGTCCTGATCGCTGTGCAGCAGCAGCAGCGGCGTCGTCACGTTCGCGATGGCGGCGATCGGCGAGAGGCGCCAGTAGCCCTCGGGATCCTCCCACGCGTTTCCGAACGAGGTCCGGGAGCTCGTGTTCGTGCAGAAGTCGCAGGCGAGAAACGCGGCCGGCATCGTGCTGACGACACGTTCCGCAAGCGCCGCCTTGAAGCGGTGCGTGTGGCCGATGATCCACAGCGTCGCATAGCCGCCGTAGCTCCCGCCGAGCACCCCGAGCCGCTGCGGGTCGACGTCGGGGCGCTTCGCGACCTCGTCGAGCACCGCCATTTCGTCGCGGAACATCGGATCGCCCCAGCTTTTGGCCAGCGCCGCGCCGAACGGATAGCCGAAGCCGACGCTTCCGCGCGGGTTGGCGAAGACGACGTTGTAGCCGCTGCCCGCGAGCATCTGCATCTCGTGGAAGAACGCGTTGCCGAACTCCGCGCCCGGACCGCCGTGGATCTCGAGCAGCGTCGGCGCGCGCGTTCCGCGCGGTACGTTCGCGGCGAGGAACCACGCCTGCACGGGGAAGCCCTGCTCGTCGCGCACGGTGAAGCGCCGCGGCGCGGCGATACGCCGGCTCGCGAGGTACGCCGCGTTGAGGTGCGTGAGCTGCCGCGTCGCGCCGCCGGCGACGTCGTAGACGAAGACCTCGGCCGGGTGCGTCGCGTCCGAGGCGGTGAACGCGATTCGCGTCAGCGCGTCGTTCGCCGAGCAGTCGACGATCTCGTCGCCGCGCGCGATCACGTCGGCCGCGGCGCCGCTTGCGGCGTCGAAACGCCGCACCGCCGTCGCGCCGGGGACGCTCACGTCGGAGAGAAACCAGCGGTCGTGCGGCTCGGGAAGCGGGCCGCACCCGGCGCCGGTCTCTCGCTGATCGGTGAGGACCGAGTCGCCGAACGCGACGGCGTTCTCGCGCACGATCCGGCGCGATGCTCCGCCGCCCGCGGGGACGACGTCGATCCCGGAGAGTCCCGCGGGATCGTTGCGCGAGGTGACCGTGACGTAGAGCGACCGGGAGTCGTGCGACCAGACCGGTGCGACGTTCCCGCGCCGGCCGGTGACGACGCGCCGGAGCGCTCCGCCGCGCGCCGGAACGACGTAGACGTCGGCATCGATCCGGTCGGGGTCGACCGGGCGGCGCAGCGAGGTGAACGCGATGCTGCGATCGTCGTACGACCACGCGGCCGAGCTCTCCGACCACGGTGAGGACGGAGTGATCTGCCGGCGCTCCGAGCCGCCGGCCCGAATCGTGATCAGGTGCGTGTGGCGGGTGAAGGTCTCGCCTTCACCGTTCGACTCGAAGTCGAGGCGGTCGGTGGTGCGCACGTCGCTGAGCGCGTGCTTCGCGTCGAGCGTCCCGCCGGCGGCCTTCTCGTCGAGCTGCGTCTTCGGCTTCGGGTCTTCGAACGTCGCGCCGTAGAGGATGTGCGTCCCGTCGTGCGACCAGCGCGGGGTGCCGGCGCCCTTCGCTTCGGCGGTCAGCTTCCACGCTTCGCCGCCGTCGAGGTCGATCGTGTAGATCTGCGAGGGTCCGCCGCTGCGGGCGCCGGCGAACGCCAGGACCCGGTCGTTGGGCGACCACTGCGGGTCGCTGTCGGCGTCGCCGCGCGTGAGCTGCCGGCGTGCGGTCCCGTCCGCGTTCACCACCCAGATGTTGCGCAGCGTGCGGTTGCGCGCGACGTCGAGCGTCGCGACGACGAACGCGATCCGGTCACCCCGATGCGAGATCGTCGCGGAGGAGACGTACGCGATGCGCGCGATGTCCTCCGGCGTCGTCCCGCTGGACGATGCGGCGGCGGCGGGAAGCGCAGCGAAGAGCGCTGCGCACGCGGCTGCCGCGCCGCGAACGTACGACTTCATCCCAGGCTCTATGCTCGACGTGCGGCCCGTCCCTCCGTCCGCGCACGGTCGCGCGGAAGCGCCGTCGCGATCACCGGCCCGATGCGCCCGGGCAGGAGTGCCATAGCGGGCGCGAGAGAGCCTGGCGCTTCGCCTCGCCGCACGAGGTCAGAGGGCCAAGGGCGTGAGCGCGCCGTAGTTCGAGCCATGCTCGAGCCCGTTATCATCGCGGTCGCGCTCGCCTTGGCGTCGCCGGCCTCGGGCGCGCAGGCCGCCGCCGCGCCCGCCGCCACCGCGGAGCCTACGCCGACGCCGCAGCGGATGCTCGGTCTGATCCGCGCGCAGTTCCGCTCGCACCGTCCGCCGCCGGCGTTCGAGACGTACACCGTCACGCGCAAGCAGCTCGCGACGAACGGCTATCCCGACTACGCCAGCAGCTACACGGTCCACGTCTGGGTCCGCAACCTCGACCGCGCCGCGCTCACGCGCAAGGTGTTCCGCGACGAGGCGCGGGGCCCGCTGACGTTCGACCGCCCGGCGTTCAACGAGGCGCGCGATCCCGGTCCGCCGACGGCCGACGTGTTCGAGCCGGCGCCGGCCCGCCCGCATCCGGTCGAGGAAGTACCGACGCCGGAGCCGCGCTACACGCCGATCCCGGTGATCGGCGGCGTCCGCACGATCATCGAGTCCGACTACCGCGTCGACACGCTCGAGGTGGAGGGCGACCAGCTCCACCTGCACATCTTCCCGATCCGCGACGTCGAGCGAAACCGCTTGCGGGAGCTCTTCGTGGACAAGAGGACGCTGGAACTGCGCAAGCTCATCGCCACCGACAAGCTCTTCGTCACCGGCGGACCGGTCTATCCCGTCACCTTCACCATCACGATGGGGATCGTCCAGGGCGTCCCGGTGGTCATCGACATCCACGGCGTCGTCGGCGGCGGCTACAACGACGACGGGAAGGACGTCGACTTCAAGTTCACCGACATCGCGTTCCCCAAGACGCTGCCGGACTGGTACTTCAACCCGCGCACCTACGCTCAGCACGCGAACGACAACGGCCCTTTGTGACTCCGTGACGGGGGTGGGCCACCCGGTGCTCGAAGTGGCCCTCCGCCGGACGGCTTTGCTGCGCGATGATGAGCGCAGCGAAGGAGGATCGCTTGGACCTTTCAGAGCTGGTCGTTTATTTCCGCGGCGAGTACATGCCGTACCGCGAAGCCACGCTGGGGCTGCTCACGCACGCGCTGCAGTACGGGACGGGGTGTTTCGAAGGGATTCGCGGCTTCTGGAACGCCGAGGCCGAGCAGCTCTACGTCTTCGAGCCGGTCCCGCACTTCAAGCGGCTGCGCCGTTCCGGGAACGTCCTGCTGATGGACCTGCCGCAGACTCCTGAGGAACTGACGGAGATCACGCTCGAGCTCTGCCGCCGCAACGGCTTCAAGGGCGACGTCTACATTCGCCCGCTGCTGTTCAAGAGCCAGGAGTTCTTCGGCGTCCGGCTCGACGGTGTCGGCCACGACCTGGGGATCGTCGCCTTTCCGAACAGCAAGTACCTGGAGACCGACGACGGCCTGAAGCTCTGCGTCAGCTCGTGGCGCCGCGTCGACGACAATGCGATGCCGGCGCGCGCGAAGATCAGCGGGAGCTACGTCAACGTCGCGCTGGCGAAGAGCGAGGCGCGGCTGAACGGGTTCGACGACGCGATCGTCCTCTCCGACGACGGTCACGTCAGCGAGATGGCCGCCGCGAACGTCTTCGTGATCCGCGACGGCGTCGCGTCGACCCCGGAGATCTCGCAGAATCTCCTCGAAGGCGTGACGCGCAAGCTCGTAAAGCGCGGTCTCGAAGAGGAGTGCGGGCTCGGCGTCGAGTCACGCGCGATCGACCGCACCGAGCTGTACTCGGCCGACGAGATCATCGTCTGCGGAACCGGCGTCGGCGTCGCGTGGATCGCGTCGCTCGATCACCGCACGATCGGAACGGGGACGATCGGACCGATCGCGACGCGCCTGCGCGCCTACTACGACGACGTGACGCGCGGGCGGATCGTCGTCCCCGGCGTCGACGCGCGCCCGGTGTACCCGCTGCTAGCGGCGCGCGAACGCGCGACCGCGTACCTCGACGAACGCCTCGCGAAGCTTCCGCAGGCCGAGACGAATCTCACCCGGAGAGGCGACGGCGAAGCCGAGCAGCAGCCCGTTCCCGCGCGGACGGTCGCGATCTAAGAACAGCGGCGAGAGCGGCGTCACCGAGACGTCGTGCAGCGACGCGGCGCGCCCGAGCGCCGCGTCGTCGCGGCCGCCGAGCCGCAGCAGCGCGTGCAGCCCCGCGCGCGGCGGCTCGAACGAAAGCTCGGGCAGGTACTTCGCGAGGCACTGCGTCAGCGCGTCGCGCCGCTCGGCGTACTCGGCGCTCATCCGCCGCAAGTGGCGCAGGTGATGGCCTTCGAGGACGAACTCGGCGAGGATCGCCTGGTCGAGCGTCGCGCCCTGCCGGTCGATCGCGCCCTTGGCGGCGACGAACGCGTCGACCAGTGACGGCGGCGCGATGATGTAACCGATCCGCAGCGCCGGAAACGTGCTCAGGCTGAACGAGCCGATCAAGATCACCCGGTCGTTCGCGCCGCTGCCGAGCAGCGGGCTCGGGTCCTCGCCGTCCCAGCGGAAGATGTCCTCGTAGTCGTCCTCGACGATCCAGGCGTCCGCCGCGCCGGCCCACTGCAGCAGCTCGGCGCGCCGGGCGTGCGACATCGTCGCGGTCGTCGGCGACTGCACGGCGGGCGTCACGAACGCGAGCCGCGCGCGCGGAGCGAGCTCGACCCCGCGCGCGACGATGAGCCCGTCGTCGTCGACCGGGACCGCGACCAGCCGCGCACCGCCGCCGGCGAACGTCGCGCGCGCGGCGAGCGAGCCCGGGTCCTCGATCCACACCTGCTCGTCGGGATCGAGCATCAGCCGGTTGATGATGTCGAGCGATTGCTGCGTCCCGCTGGTGACGATCACTTGCCCGGCGTCGCACGCGACGCGCTTGCGATCGCGGAACTGCGCGGCGATCGCCTCGCGCAGCGCGCCGTACCCCGCGGAGTCGCCGTACGACACGAGCTCGCGCGGCGGGTTCCGCAGCAGCTTCGCAGCGATGCGCGACCAGGTGGCGAACGGGAACAGCTCGATCGCGGGGATGCCCGTTTGAAACGCGCGCGGCTCGCGGTCACCGTCGCGCGTGCGCGTCGTGATCCCGGCGAAGAGTTGCCCGCGCCGCGAGACGCGCTCCCATGAGGTCGGCGCGGCGGCGGTGCGCGTCCGGGCGGGCGGTGTGCGAACCGCGGGGGAGACGTAGGTCCCCGAGCCGTGGCGTGCGACCAGATATCCCTCGGCGAGGAGCTGGTCGAAGACCTCGGTCACGGTGCTGCGCGAGATGCCGAGCCGCGCGGCGACCGTCCGCGTCGACGGCAGCCGCGCGCCCGCCGGGAGCCGCGCGTCCAGGATCGCCGCGCGCACTTGGCCGAGCAGTTGCGCGCGAATCGTCCCGCGCCGTCCGACGTCGACCTCCAGCGTGCTGAGCGCCGCGAAGCGGTCGGGGCGCGACGGTGCCGCCATGCCGTTCGCTTCGCGAACGAGGCGGCGGTCCACTTCGAGCAAGTGGACTGGTCAGAAGCCGGGCACTGGTCCTTGCGGCGCGCGAACGCGTGCGCTGCAATGAAACGATGAACGAAGCGATCGGAACGGCGGCGCGCACGGTCGAGGTGCGGCTCATCGGCGCGTTCACGAAGGACGGCCGGGGCGGGAACCCGGCGGGGGTCGTGCTCGACGCGGATGCGCTGCCGGCAGAGCGGCGCCAGGCGGTCGCGACCGCGGTCGGCGCGCCCGAGACCGCGTTCGTCCGCGACGCGGGCGGCGGCGTCTTCGAGATCGAGTTCTACTCGCCGGTGAAGCAGATCCCCGACTGCGGTCACGCGACCGTCGCCGCGTTCTCGCAGCTCGTGAAGGAGGGGCGCGTCCGCGGCGCCGAGGCGGTGAAACGGACGATCATCGGCGACCGCGCGATCGCCCTCGACGGCGAACGCGTCTTCATGGAGCAGCCGCGTCCGGCGATCGTGCCGTTCCCGCACGGCGCCGAGATCGCGCGCGCGCTCGGGATCTCCGCCGATGCGCTCACCCGCGAACCCGTCCGCGCCGATCACGGCATGCCGTTCATCCTGGTCGAGACCACGCGCGCCGCTCTGGCCGGCGCGATTCCCGACCTCGCGGCGATCGACCGCATCAGCGAAGCGGCGGACGTCGTCGGGTTGTACGTCTACGCGCGGCTCGCGGCGAGCGATGCATCGCGCGACGGGGAAGCGGAGAGGGACGATGCCGATGCGACGATTCGGATGTTCGCGCCGCGCGTCGGGATCGCCGAAGAGGCCGCGACCGGGATGGCCGCGGGACTGCTCGGCGCGCACCTCGCCGGCGACGCCGAGCGCGCGGAATACCGCTTCGTCCAAGGCGCCCTCATGCCGACTCCCTCACCCAGCGAGCTCATCGTCCGCGTCGAACCGGCCCGCATCGTCGTAGGCGGCACCGCCCGCACGATCCGAACGCTGCACGTCTGACGTCGTCCTTGGCGCCGTCGCCCTGACTCTCGCCTGACAGCAATCTCACGCTGAGGACAGGGCGGCGAAGTCTTCGTCGGTGAGGCGGATTGCGGCGGCGGCGACGTTGTCTTCGAGGTGCGCGATCGACGACGTGCCGGGGATCGGTGCCATGACGGGCGAGCGCCGCAGGAGATACGCGAGCGCGATCTGGTGCGCGGTCGCGCCGTGCGCGCGCGCGACGCGTTCGAACGCGGCCTTCGGCTGCGCGTCGGCGCCGCCGAGCGGCGCCCAGGGAAGATACGCGATCCCGCTTTGCTCGCACAGCGCGAGCACGTCGCGTTCATCGGCGTCGTCGGATCCGTCGGCGGCGAGCCGGTTCTGCACCGAGACGATCGCCGTCAGCCGCCGCGCGCGCTCGATCTGATCGCCGTCGACGTTGGAGAGCCCCAGGTGGCGAATCTTCCCGGCCCGCTGCAGCTCCACCAGCGCGCCGACCGACTCTTCGAACGGCACCTTCGGGTCGGGGGTGTGGAGCTGCAGCAGATCGATCCGCTCGACCCGCAGCCGGCGCAGACTCCCTTCGACGGCCTCGCGGAGATGCTGCGGGCGGCCGTCCGGAACCCACCGGCCCGGACCGGGTCGCTGCCAACCCGCCTTCGTCGCGATGAGCAGCCCGCCGGGATACGGAGCGAGCGCCTCGGCGATGAGCTCTTCGTCGACGTGCGGCCCGTACGAGTCCGCGGTGTCGATCAGGTTCACGTTCAGCTCGACCGCGCGCCGGAGAACCGCGTGCATCGCGGCGCGATCGCGCGGCGGGCCCCAGACGCCCGGCCCGACGAGCCGCATCGCGCCGAAGCCGAGGCGGTTGACCGTGACATCGCCGATCGTGATCGTCCCGGCCGCGCCGGCGTCGAGCGTGCGTGCTTCCATGGCGCTCCGTGTACCCGAACGGCGCGCTCGCGGGGGTGCTTGCTCTGCTCTGCGCCAAAGGAGAAGCGTCCGCGGATTTGCCGCGAGGGAGGTTCGAGTGATGACACGGGGTGACGGTCTCGAGGAGCTCCACGACAGGAAGGACGAGGTCTTCACGGCGGTCGTCCGCGCGCTCGAGTCTGCGGGGCTATCGCACGTCTTCGTGAGCTCGATGACGCTCTTCGTGCGGAGCGAGGCGCGCTGCCCTCCCGGCACGTCGCCGACCCTCGAGAGCGTGGCGCTGCCGGACGGCTCGGTGAAGTTCCAGTGGGTCTGCAGATAGTCCACGACATCGCGCTCTACTGGCCGGCGGCGGCCGGAGCCGTGGCGGTGATCCTCGCCGCGGTGCTCGCCGATGCGCTGACACGCGCCGGACGATCGGACGAGCCGGCGGACCTCGTCTCGAACGGGATCACCGTGGGCCGGGCAAAAGCGTTCGACAACCGGTCCCTCGCGTTACGGATTCAACGGCTCAGCGCGGGGCTGGAAGCGCTCAAAGTCATCACGCAAGATCCTGGGCGCAGCGTCGGTTCGCTCCAAGGTCAGACCTCGTCGACCTCGGCGACGTCGCTGAAGGTCGGGATCAAGAAGGCGATCATCCCCGGGACGTCCGACAAGGCGGCGGGGAATGGCGACAAAGGGGTGGTGCGCGCGCCGGAAGCAGCGTCGGGCAGCGACGACAAGCCGGTGCTCGCGCTCGCGGCGGGCGACGTCCTCAACGATCAGTTGAACCTGGCATCGCAGATCGTGAACCTCGAACTGCTCTACGAACGATCGCTGACGGACCGCCTGCTGAGCAGTCACGCGCGCCTCCAGACGGTGCTCGGCTTCCAGGTCTCGATCACTCCGCCGGCCGGTACGGAGAACTCCGTCGCCATCGTCGAGATCTCCGTTCGCATGGTAGGCTCGGCGGAGCCGGTCTCGCTTGTCGCGCTGATCCCGCAGGAGAAGACGTACAACGCGCAATCGATCAGCAGCAGCGCGCGCTCGATCGAGGGCTCCGCGGTCGCGGACGTCATCACGGTCGGGCTGACGAACAAGGGCGAGTCGCGGCAGCTCTTCATCCATCGCGACTCCGACACCATCGCGTTCGAGCGCGATCCCGACCAGACGCGCGGGCTGTTCGCCGACGATCCGAAGGGGATCGTCTTCGGCTGGGAGTTCCGCCCGGTCCTCGGTCGCACGACCGTCACGGCGGGGACGCGCCAGATGCTCGCCGTCGTCGCGCTGCCGGTGGTGGAGCAGCGCCTTCCGGGGGAAGTGACGCTCGAAGTGGTGACGCGTTCGTACTGGCGGCGCTACGCCCGCAAACGGCAAACGAGCCGCCCGAGCCGTGCGCTGCTGTCGTGGGGCGTCGACCGCTCGGGGACCAAACAGGTCGGGCCGTATCCACTCGCCGTGCCGAACATCGCGCGGATTCAGGCCGCGCTTGCGCCGCGCGTCGACGAGGTCACGTGGGTCAACGGCGGCACCGCGTACGCCACCGTGATCGTGAAAGGCGTCAACTTGTTCTCGGGGACGCGCGTGGTGTTCGGTGGGACCGTGCACAGCGAAGACGACGGGCTCACGCTCAAATCCGATCAGGCGCTGGAGTTCTCGACGTCGCTCGCGACGTTGGCGACGGGCGGTGCCGTCGTGAGCGGCCGCTTCGGCCCGTCGATCCAGCTCGAGGTCCCGGCTAGCGCGCGACCGGTCAAGGGAGTGCGGATCGACAGCGCCACCGTTCGGCCGATCCGCTTCGCCAAGACGTTCTTGGTTCGCGTCGACATCACGGCGCTCGAGAACCGCGACTTCACCATGGAGCAGCTCGCGCGTCTGCCTGACCCGATTCTCTTCGTCGGCTCGGAGCCGGTCGCGATGCCGTACGACTACGAGACCGTCGATATCGAGATGCCAACCGGAGCAACGCGAAAGGGCGTCCGGGTCGAGGCTCAGGTTCCGGCCGCCCTTGTGGCCGCCGGCTCGTCGATCACCTTTCGTGTGCCGTTCTGCGGCGTCGATTTCGAGTCGTCGCAGCCGTTCAGTTTTGCGGAACCTATGGTGACGCGGATCGGCGGGGACGAGACGACGTCCGTCTACCGGTTCACCCAGACCGTCCCGTTTCTCAGCGATGTGAGTGTGGACCTCGACCGGACCTATCCGGCGTCCGCGAAGGAACTGATCCGAAACGGCGACTATGACATTCGGTTCACGATCCCGACCGCCGTCGTCGAGCGGTATCGTAACGCGGTGCTCAGAAACGGCGCGTACGCGTATCTCTTGACCTTACCGGTCGACGACGGGGAGCGCGTGTCACCGCGAATAAACGACACGGCGCGCGTCGCGCGCATCGTGAAAGGGACCTTCGGTCCGGTTGAGCTGGCCGGCGAGAACCTCGACCTCGTCGATCGCGTGACGTTCTTCCCGCCGCTGCCCGCGCAGAACGGCGCGACGCGGAGCGCAACGGGCTCGCCCGCCGACTTCGCCGTCTCGGACGGCGGAAAGCGGATCGAGCTCTATCTGAAGGGTGGGAGCACGGAGGAAACCGGAAAGGCGGAGATCGAGCTTCGCACGACCGGCGGCGACGTGTGCCGCGCTCCGCTCTTCGTGACGAACGCTACGCCATCGTGACGGACTTGGTCTGCAGGTAGCCGTCGAAGCCTTCGGTTCCGCCTTCCGAGCCGTAGCCCGAGTCCTTGATCCCGCCAAACGGCAACTCCGCGAGCGCGATCCCGAACGAGTTGATCCCGATCATACCGGACTCGATGCCGTTCGAGAGCGCGATCGCTTCGGAGAGGTCTTGCGTGAACGCATACGCGGCCAGGCCGTACGGCAACGAGTTCGCGCGCGCGATCGCCTCGTCGAGACGGTGGTACGGCGTGATGACGGCGATCGGGCCGAAGGGCTCCTCGGTGAGCATGCGCGCCTCGCCGGGGACGTCGGTGAAGACGGTCGGTGAGAAGAAGTATCCAGGCGACTCGATGGTCGTGCCGCCGGTGTGGATCTTCGCGCCGCGTCTCTGCGCGTCTTCGACGAGATCCCGAATCGCGCTATGGCGCCGCTCGTTGGCGAGCGAGCCCATCTGGGTGCCCTCGTCGAGGCCGTGCCCGACGCGCAGTGACGCCGCCTTCGCGGCGAACGTCTCGGTGAAGCGTTTCTCCACGCTCTCGTGGACGATGAAGCGCGTCGGCGAGACGCAGACCTGCCCGGCGTTGCGGAACTTTGAGGACACCGACATCGCGACGGCCTTGTCGATATCGGCTTTCTCACTCACGATCACCGGCGCGTGACCGCCGAGCTCGAGCGTCGCGCGCTTCAGCCCCTTCGCGGCCAGGCCGGCGAGGTGCTTGCCGACCGCCGTCGAGCCCGTGAACGAGATCTTGCGGACCACGGGCGAGCCGATCAGCGTCTCGGAAATGTGCGGCGGGTCGCCGAAGACGACGTTCACGACGTCGTCCGGGAGGCCGGCATCCCGCAGCGCGTCGACCAGCATGAGCGCGGTTCCGGGTGTCTCCTCCGACGGCTTGATGATGATCGAGCAGCCCGCCCCGAGCGCACCCGCAAGCTTGCGGCCCGGCGTGATCGCCGGGAAGTTCCACGGCGTGAACGCCGCGACAGGACCGACCGGCTCGCGCAGCACGGTTTGCCGCACGCTCTCGGAGCGGGGCGGGACGACGCGGCCGTACGTGCGGCGCCCCTCCTCGCCGCACCACTCGAAGATGTCGGCGGTGCCGAGCATCTCGAGCCGCGCTTCGGCGAGGGGTTTCCCCTGTTCGAGCGTGAGGACGCGGGCGATCGCGTCGGTGCGCTCGCGCATGAGCTGAGCGGCCTTGCGGAGGATCGCGCCGCGATCGTACGACGAGGTTTTCCGCCAGCGCAAGAAGCCGCGCTGCGCCGAGGCGAGCGCGTTCGCCAAGTCCTGATCGGTCGCGATCGGAAGCCGGCCGATCTGCTTCCCCGAGGCCGGGTCGGTCACCGCGGTCCACTCGCGCGCTTCGGCCCCGATGGACTCGCCGCCGATGAGCAGCCGCAGCTCGGCGGTGTAGGTGCTATCGGGCGGGGTCGCAGTCGTCATCTCGGCTCCTTCGTCGGGCCGGTGGAGTTCCGAGCAAGTATTTCGCGCGCCTGCACGAATCGGACGCGGTCGTGATCGAGGAAATCGTCGCAACGCGGCGCGGGCGCGTCGGGCAGATCGTGATCGACCGGCCGCGCGCGCTGAACGCACTCGACGGACGAATGTTCGCCGAGCTCGGCCGCGTGCTGGAAGCGTGGAAGAGCGACGACGCGGTCGAAGCCGTCGTCGTGCGCGGGACGGGGACGTCGTTCTCGGCGGGCGGCGACATCCGCACGGTGCGCGAGGCGGCGCTCGCGGGCGACCAGGCGACCCTCGACCGGATGTACTTCGACGAGTACCGGCTCAACGCGCTGATCGACGGCTATCCGAAGCCGTTCGTCGCCGCCGTCGACGGGTATTGCATGGGCGGCGGGCTCGGCGTCGCGATGTACGGCGACGTCGTCGCGGTGACCGAACGCGCGCAGCTCGCGATGCCCGAGGTCGGGATCGGGTTCTTCCCCGACGTCGGCGCGAGCTACGTGCTGCCGCGGCTTCCGGATCGCGTCGGCTGGTACATGGGCCTCACCGGCACGCGGATCGGCGCAGCCGACGCGCTCGCGCTCGGCCTCGCGACGCACCAGCTCGACGACGACGCGTTCGCGCGCGTCGAGGAGATCGTGGACGACGTCCCGGCGCCTCCCTCCGCCGCGCCGGGCGGACTCGTCGGCGCGATCGCGACGCGGTTCCAGGCGCTTGCCGTTCGGCCGGGTGTCCCGGCGCTCGAGCCGCACCGCGCGGCGATCGCGCGCTGCTTCGCCGAACCCGCGCTGCTCGGCGTGATCGCCGCGCTGGAGCGCGAAGCGACGCCGTGGGCGGCGGAGACGCTGACGACGATGCGGCGCGCCTCGCCGACGAGCCTCGCGCTGACGTTCGAGCTGTTCCGTCGCGGCAGCGCGCTCACGCTCGCACAATCGCTGGAGATGGAGTATCAGCTCGCCGTTCGCACGTGCCGTTCGGCGGAGTTCCTCGAAGGCGTCCGCGCGATGGTCATCGACAAGGACCGCACCCCCCACTGGCAGCCCGCCCGCATCGAAGACATCTCCCAAGCAGCCCTCGACGTCATCTGGTCAGAAATCGACATCACCCGCAACGAACTCCACCTGACCTGATCGCCGGCACGATCCCGAACGCCGATCTCGCGACCGCCCGCCGCTGTCGCGACGGCCCCAACGTCACCCTGAGCTTGTCGAAGGGTGAGAGACGATCACGCCATTCGCTGCTGGGACAGCGCGGCCGTGGCGCATCCTTCGACAAGCTCAGGATGACATTGTGGTGTGCTCAGGATGACATTGTGGTGTGCTCAGGATGACATTGGTGTGGTCGTGCTTTGTAGGCGTGCGACGACTGCTTCGATGTCGGGGTAGGATTCGACGATCGTGCGGTTGCGGGTGCTGATGAAGCCTTTTTCGGTTGCGCCGTCGATCAGCGCGATGAGTGGGTCGAAGTAGCCGTCGACGTTTGCCAGGATGCAGCGCGCGCGGATGAGGGCGAGCTGCACCCAGGTGACGATCTCGAAGAACTCCTCGAACGTGCCGAAGCCGCCGGGGAGGGCCACGAAGGCGTCGGACAGGTCGGCCATCATCTGCTTGCGCTCGTGCATCGACTCCACGACGCGAAGGTCCACGCCGCTGTGCGCGACTTCACGCTCCTCCAGGAAGCGCGGAATGATCCCGATCACCTCACCGCCGGCTTCGAGCGCGGCGTCGGCGACGGCGCCCATCAGTCCGACGCGGCCGCCGCCGTAGACCACGCCGATCCCGGCACGCGCGAGCGCCGCGCCGAACGCGCGCGCGGTCGCGGCGAAGCGCGGATCGTCGCCGGACGAGGACCCGCAGTAGACGCAGACGCGCACGCTACTCGACCGGGGTCCCCTTGACGACCTGACGGCTGATCGCGAGCGGTCGCACGCCGTTCACCCCGAGCCGCTGGAAGTGCTCCGCGGTATAGTGCGCATCGAGCGCAGCTTGATCGCGCCACGTCTCGTACAGCACGAACGTCCCGGGCGCGTCGGCATCCCCGCGGCATACGTCGTACCCCAGGCACCCGGCTTCGCCGAGCGACGCGGCGCGCAGCTCCCGGAACAGCCGCGCGACCTCGTCGGCCTTCTCCTCGGGGAACGTGTAGGTCACCGCGTTGATCAGCATCGCGGTCCGCTCTTACGCTAGCGCCGCGACCTTTCCGCCCGCTCGGGCGACCGCTTCGCGGATCATCTCCTCCTGCAGCGCGGGGACCGCCCAGCGCGCCTGCGCCTCCGGCCCCAGCGTGTCGATCGGGTCGAAGTAGAGGAACGACTGTCCGGGCTTCACCGACGGCGCGCTGTAGACGACGATCCCGTTCTCGCGGTCGTAGTAGTCGAAGCTGTGCACGTCGCGCTTCCCGCCGCCGCCCGGCGCGTCGCAGATGAACAGCGGCGTGTTGAAGCCGGCCGTCGTCCCGCGCACCGACTTCTCCAGGTCGATCGAGGTCTGCACCGAGGTGCGCATCTCCTCGACCCCTTTCACGAGATCGTGCATGTAGACGTAGTACGGGTGCACGTTGATCCACGAGAGCCGCTTGACCAGCGTCGTCATCCGGCCGGCGTCGTCGTTCACGCCGCGGATCAGCACGCTCTGGTTGCGCACGGTGACGCCGCGCTGGAAGAGGACGTCCATCGCTTGGCGCGTGATCTCGGTGATCTCGTTCGGCGTGTTGAAGTGGGTGTGGAGGACGACGTCCTTGCCGAGCTTGCGGCCCTTGTCGACGACGCCGGTGAGCGCGTCGACCCAGGCGTGATCGGTGAGGATCTTCATCGGCATGACGGCCGGGCCTTTGGTCGCGAAACGCATCCGCCGCACGTGCGGGATCGCGAGCAGCGACTCCCCGATCAGCGTGATGTTCTTCGGCGCGAGCTGGTACGTGTCGCCGCCCGAGATCACCACGTCCTCGATCTCCGGACGCGAGGCGATGTACTCGAAGGCCTGTCGCCAGAGATCGGGCGTCTTCGCGAGCGACGCCTTGTCGACCAGTCCGGTGTCGGGACCGATCGCATACGAGCGCGTGCAGAAGCGGCAGTATACCGGACACGTCTGCAGCGGCAGAAAGAGCGCCTTGTCGACGTAGCGGTGGGTGAGTCCCTGCACCGGCGCGTCGTCCTGCTCGTGCAGCGAGTCGAGCGTCAGCCGCGGATGGTCGGGGAGCAGCTTCGAAGCGACCGGGATGAACTGCCGGCGGATCGGGTCTTCGTACGGCTCCGTCCAGTCGATCGTCGCGATCGCGTACGGCGAGACGCGCACCGCCATCGGCGCGCGGCGGAAGCCTTCCTTCGCGTCCTCGAGGAACGTCGGATCGACGATCCCGCCGATCGTCTCGAACAGCTCTTCCGGCGTCTTGACCGAGTGACGTCCTTGCCAGATGTGGTCGAGGAACGTCTTCTCGTCGGTCTCCGCATAGGCGGGGACCGCGCGCCAGAACTCGCCGGCCCGAAGGTTACGGTGCTCGAGCAGCGCCGGGTCGACGGGCGGCTTGGCCAGGTTGTGCACTAGGTCTCCTGTGCGGTTCGCGCACCGTAGCGCGCGACGAAGTACGAGCTGATCGCGGGATGATCGCGCAGCGTCTGCAGCGCCACCGCGGCGTGGCCCTTCGCGTACCCGTTGCCGACCATCATGTTCACGTCTTTCCCCACCCCTTCGGCGCCGAGCGCGGCGGCCGTGAACGAGGTCGACATCGAGAAGAAGTACACCGTGCCGCCGTCGCGGCAACAGAGGATCGAGGCCAGCTCGGTGCCGGTCACGTTGACGCAGTTGACGACCAGGTCGGCGAGCTGCGGAAGCGCTTCGGGGATCGCCTCGAGGACGGCCATCGCGTCGCGCGCGTCCGCGACGACCAGGCGGTCGACGTACCGCTGCGAGCGCAGCAGCGTCGCGCCCGCGCTCCCGCCGTCGGGGACGATTCCGATGACGCATCCCTCGGCCCCGACGCGGTCGCGCGCCTGCGCGCACGCCAGGATTCCGGACTTGCCGTCGGCGCCGATCACGCACACCGTCTGTCCGGCCTGCACGAGCCGGCGGACCTGCGCCGGCGCGCCTGCGACGTCGAGGGCGGCGAGCGCGACGTCGGTCGGCAGATCCCCGGGGAGCCGCGCGTAGATGCCGCTCTCGAACAAGATGGCCTTCCCGCGCACCGCGACCTGGCCGGTCGCGACGTCGACGTGCTCGACCGCCTGCAGGGAGAGCGGGGTGAGCGTGAGCGAGACGAGCGACGCGATGCGGTCGCCGGTCGCGATGTCGCCGCGCGCGGCGAGCGCCGGGCCGAGCTCCGCGACGCGTCCGATGAACATCCCGCCGCTCCCGGTCACCGGGTTGTGCTGTTTCCCGCGCTCGTTGACGGTCGCCAGGATCTGCGCCGCGATGGCGAGCGCGTCGCCGCCGCACGCATCGCTCATCTGGCGGAATGAGGCGGAGTCGATGTTGAGCGTCTCGACGTCGCAGAGGATCTCGTTCGCGAAGACCCGCGGCGTATTGTCGACCTTCCAGGCCGACTGCGGGAGCGCGCCTTTCGGTTCGAGGACGCGGTGCGAGCCGAGCCGGCAGCCGCTCCCGAGCGGCGCGATCAGCCGCGCGTCGTCGAGCGTCTCGGTCACGCGAGCGCCTCGACGGGGAGGCCGCCCCGCTCGAAGGGCGTGGTCAGGACGATGGTGGTCCGCGTGCGGGCGACGCCCTTGACGCGTTTGATCTTGGTGAGGAACTCGTCCAAGTGCTCGGTCGAGCGGGTGACGACTTTCAAGAGGTACGTCTCGTCGCCGGCGACGCTATGGATCTCCAGGATCTCGGGAAACGAGCTGGCCGCTTGGGTGAAGGCGTCGTAGTCGAGATCGGGCGCGCAGTATGCGCTCACGAAGGCCATGAGCTCGTAGCCGACCCGCCGGGCGTCGAGCTGCGCCGAGTACCGCCGCACGAAGCCGCGGGCCTCCAGGCGCTTCACCCGGTCATGGACCGCCGGGGGCTTCAAACTGACCAGGGCGCCCAGCTCGGCATAGGTCGACCGGGCGTTCCGCTGCAGCGCTTCGAGCAGACGAAGATCGGTGCGGTCGAGCTCGGGTGGCCCTCCCGGCGAACGGCCGTTCCTACCCTCGAACGATTCGGCCTTCTCTAGCATAGACCAGCATATTCTTCGGGCAAGCTGGCGAATCCCTCGAACGTTCCGGCCCTCGCCCCCCCCCCCCGTAC
>DASWSC010000189.1:0-12494 GCA_036402855.1 Candidatus Elarobacter sp.
CGCAGAGCCCCGCTCCGCCGCCGAGCGCGGCGCCGTGGACGCGCGCGATGACGGGCTTCGGACACCGGTCGATCGCGCGGTACATGTCCGACATCGCCTCCGCGTCACGGACGTTCTCGGACTCGCCCAGGTCGAGCGAGCCGCGCATCCAGTTGACGTCGGCGCCGCCGCAGAACGTCTGGCCCTCGCCCGCGAGCACGATCACCCGCACGGACGCGTCCTCGCCGAGCTCCAGAAACGTGTCGCGCAGCCGTGCGATCAGCTCGGCGTTGAAGGCGTTGCGAACCGCCGGACGGGCGAGGACGACGCGAGCGCGCGCTCCCTCGCGCTCGACGCGCAGAACGGGGTCGGACACGGGCTCGGTCGTTCGCCGAGGTGGCTTCCCTGGCCCGTCGGAACGCAGGAGCCATGCGCCGTCGCCGTCTGCTCTCCGCCGTGCTCGCCTGCGCGGTCCTGGCCGCCCCCGTCGCGCCGGGGCGTGCGCAATCGCCGGAGCCCGCCGCGGCGCATGCCGTCGACGTCACGCGCGCCACGCTCCCGAACGGGCTGCAGGTCGTGGTCCTGCGCGACACGCTCGCCCCGGTCGTCTCGACCTGGATGAACTATCTGGCCGGGTCGGACGAAGAGCCGATCACCGGCATCGCCCACGCGCAGGAGCACATGCTCTTCCGCGGCAGCACGTCGCTCACCGCCTCGCAGTTCGCCGACACGACCGCCATCACCGGCGGAACGTTCAACGCCGACACGCAGAACGAGATCACGCAGTACTTCTTCGAGATGCCCTCGCAATATCTCGACGTCGCGCTCAACCTCGAGCGATCGCGCGCGTGCTGCGTCCTCGACTCGCAGAAGCTTTGGAACGAGGAGCGGGGCGCGATCACGCAAGAGGTGACGCAGGACAACTCCAGCGCGACGTTCCGGCTCTTCGCGAAGGCCGTCGGCCACGTCTTTGCCGGCACGCCGTACGCGAACTTCGGGCTCGGCACCGTCGAGAGCTTCAAGCGGATCCAGGCCGCCGACCTCAAGCGCTTCTACGCGCGCTGGTACCACCCGAACAACGCGGTCTACGTCATCGCCGGAAACGTCGATCCCGCCGCGACGATCGCAAAGGTGAAGTCGCTCTTCGGCGATCTGCCCGCGGCGACGCTCCCGGCCCGGCGCCCGGTCCGGCTGCAGCCGCTCACGCCGCTGACGCTGCACGACAACAGCTCCGATCCCGTCACCTTCGGGTTCCTCGCGTACCGCGTCCCGGGATACGCCGACCCGGACTACTTCGCATCGCAGATCCTCAACGACGTGCTGAACAGCCAGCGCGGCGCGCTGTACGAGTTGCAGGCGTCGGGAAAGTCGCTGGGGACGTTCGCGCAGTCGGTCACGTATCCGAAGGCCGGTATGACGCTGGTCGGCTCGGCGGTCCCGGTGACGACCAGCGGCGAGCGCGCGATCGCCGACGTCAAAGCGGTGCTGGAAGGATACAAGCGCAGCGGCTTGCCGCCTGATTTGGTCGAAGTCGCGAAGCAGCGTGAGCTCGCGCAGGCGCAGTTCGCGCGCAACTCGATCTCCGGGCTGGCATCGGCGTGGAGCAACGCGCTCGCCGTCGAGCACCGCACCCCCGATGACGATCTCGCCGGGTTGCAGCGCGTGACGGTCGAGGACGTGAACCGCGTGCTGCGCACCTACTACGAGCAGAAAACGGCGACCGTCGCCGTCTCGACGCCGAAGGAGGCGGCCGGCTCGGCGTTCGGCGAGCGCGCCGGCGAGAACAACGCGGTGATCCCCACCGAGCACACCGGGTTGCCGCCGTTCGCGAAACGGATTCTCGCCAACCTGCGCGTCCCCGAGGCGACGGTGCAGCCCGTGCTCCAGACGCTGCAAAACGGCATGAAGCTGATCGTCGTCCCCTCGAAGATCTCGCAGACGGTCGTCGTGCGGGGCGAGATTCTCAACAACGCCGGGCTCGAGGAGCCGCGCGGAAAAGACGGGATCGGGTCGATCGTCGACGGGCTCTTCTCGTACGGCTCGCAGACGTACGACCGCATCGCGTACCAGACGGAGCTCGACAAGATCGCAGCGTCCGTCAGCGCCGGGCGATCGTTCGGCCTCGACGTCCTCTCGAAGGACTTCGAGCGCGGCGTCGAGCTGCTCGCCGACGACGAGCTGCACCCCGCGTTTCCGCAAGCGTCGTTCGAGGTGGTGAAGCAGCAGACGGTCGGATCGCTGACCGGAACCGTGAAGAGTCCGGACTACAGGGCGCAGCGCGCGCTCGCGGCGGCGCTGTACCCGTCCGGCGACCCGGCTCGCCGCAGCGCGACGCCGGCGACCGCGAGCAGCGTCACGCTCGACGAGCTCAAAGCGTACTACGCTGCCGCATACCGGCCCGATCTCGCGACGATCGTGGTGATCGGCGACGTCACGCCGGATCGTGCGCGCGCCGCGATCGAGAAGTCGTTCGGCGCCTGGAAGGCAGACGGGCCGCCGCCGAACGTCTTTCCGCCGCCGGTCCCGCGCAACCGCGCCACCTCGGCGACGATCCCCGCGACCGGCCGCATCCAAGCGCAGGTGACGCTCGGGGAGACGATCCCGCTCTCGTACGCCGATCCCGACTATCCGGTGCTGCGCCTGGCCAACACCGTGCTGAGCGGCGGCTTCTACGCCTCGCTGCTCTACCATGATCTGCGCGAGCTGCACGGCTACGCGTACTCGGTCGATTCGAGCGTCTCGGCCGGGAAGAACCGCGGGACGTTCACGGTCTCGTACGGCGCCGACCCGCGGAACGTCGCGCGCGCCGCGAAGCTGGTGGTCGACGATCTCGGCGCGCTGCAGCGCAAACCGCTCCCGGCCGACCGCCTCGTGCGCGCCAAGGCGCTGCTGCTCGGCGAGCTGCCGGTGGCGAAAGAGTCCTACGAGGGCCTGGCCGGCCAACTCGTCGCCTACGGCTCGACCGGCCGGCCGCTCGACGAGGACCGGATCGAGGCGGCCGCCGCGCTCGCGGCCACCCCGGAGCGGCTCCGCGCCGCCGTCGCGAAGTGGATCCGCCCCAAGGATCTGGTTCGCATCGTCGTCGGCCCGGCGCGAAAATGAGGCCGCCGTAAGGCCGCTTACGGCCCGCCGGCGCCGCGGCGTGGTAGCCTAGCGGCATGGACGGACTCGGGGCGGCCCTGCACACGTTCGCCTCGCTGCGCTCGCCCGAGCCGCCGGCCGGCGGCGGCGACGATGCGAACAAGGTCTGGTACCTGCGGCGAAACCGGCTGTTCCTCGAAGCGACGGACGCCGGAATCGTCTCGAACGAGCACTTGTTCACGATGTGTGAGATGCCGCGCGGGATGCGGGTGTTCGATCAAGGCGACACGACTCGGACGGTCTACGTCGTGAAGCGCGGCACCGTGCGCATCGCGCGCGAGACGCCCGACGGCAAGGACGTCACCGTCGCGCTGCTCGGCGCCGGCGACTTCTTCGGCGAGGAGACGCTCTTCGACGACCGCCCCCGCACGACGGTCGCGGTGGTGATCGAAGACGCGCTGCTCTGCACCGTCCGCGCCGACGACCTCTTCGCGCTGCTCGCGAGCGATCCGGCGCTGGCGCTCAACGTCGCCAAACTGCTGAGCGGGCGGCTCGACGACGCGCGCGCGACCATGGAGGACCTGGCGTACGCGCGCGTCGGCGACCGCATCATCCACCTCTACCGCAAGCTCGCCACCGAGCAGGGCGTCCCGGTCGCCGGCGGAACGCGCGTCGATCTGCGCTTGACCCACGCCGACGTCGCGTCGCTCGTCGGGAGCACGCGCGAGACGGTCAGCGCCGAGATCGGAAAGCTGGTCGAAGCGGGACGGCTGCGCGTCGACGGGCGCGCCGTCATCGTTCCTCCGGAGGATCTCGCATGATCGCGACGCTGCTGCTCACGGCCGCCGTCTCGCTCGCGCCCGTACTCGGCGCCGGCCCGTGGGCGAACGCCGCCGGACCGCCGCCGACCGCGGGGCGGGTGACCGTGGTCGACGTGTTCACCTTCGACTGCATCAACTGCAAGCACGTCACGCCCGAGCTGCAGCGGCTGCACGCGAAGTACGGGCGCGGCGATCTCGCCATCGTCGGCGTCCATGCGCCGGAGCTCCCCGAGGAGCACGTCCACGCCAACGTCGTCCGCGCCCTGCGCGAACAGGACATCCGCTGGCCGGTCCTCTTCGACGACGACTTCAAGGTCTGGCGTGCGTACGGCGTGCAGGCGTGGCCGACGCAGCTCGTCTTCGACCGTCACGGGCACCTTCGCGCGACGTACGTCGGCGAGGGATACGACGCGCAGCTCGAGCGCACGGTGGCGTCGCTCGTGGCCGAGCGTCCGTGACCGCCGGCGCCCACGCCGGAGCGATCCCGCGCGCCGAAGCGGCTCCGGCCGGCCGGCGCGTCTACCGGCACGGCATCATCGCCCGGACGGCGCACTGGACCTGGACGCTCGCGATCCTGGTCCTCGTGATGAGCGGGCTGCAGATCTTCAACGCCGCGCCGTACCTCGATGCGTCCGACAAGAGCAACCCCGCGCGCCGCGTCCTCGCGTTCGACGCGCAACAGGTCGACGGCCGCCCCGCCGGCTACACCGTGCTGTTCGGGCACCGCATCACCACGACGCATCTGTTCGGTTACACCGACGACGGGATGGGCGAGGAGACCGCGCGCGCGTTTCCCGGCTGGCTGACGCTGCCCGGGCCGCAAGACCTCGCCGACGGGCGGCGCTGGCATCTGTTCTTCGCCTGGATGCTGTTCCTGGCGTGGGCCGCGTATCTCGTCTCGGCCGCGGTTCGCGGCAAGCTGCGCGATCTGGTGATGCGCCCGGCCGATTTTCGGAAGCTGTGGCCGATGCAGCTCTACTACCTGCGCCTGCGCAAAGAGCCGCCGCCGCACGGCACCTACAACCCGCTGCAGAAGCTGACCTACAACGTCGTCGTCTTCGCGTTCTTTCCGCTGCTCATCCTGACCGGGCTTACGCTCTCCCCCGCCGTCGACGCCGCGGTGCCGTGGCTGACGTCGCTCTTCGGCGGGCGCCAGTTCGCGCGGACGTGGCACTTCACGCTGATGGTGCTGCTGCTCGGGTACTTCGCGACCCATCTGGCGCTGGTGCTCACGACGGGGTTCTGGAACAACATGCGCTCGATGATCACCGGCTGGTTCGTCTTGGGCAAGCACGACGGAGCGGGGCCGTGAGGCGCGCGATCGATCGCAAGCTGTTCCTCGCGTCGTCGCTCTCGGCGCTCGGGCTGGCGGGATGCGGTGCGGTGAAGGAGTCGCTCACCAACGGTCCGTTCCGCGGCGCGCTGCTCTCCACCGAGAAGCTGAACGACGCCGTGATCGGGACGCACGGGCTCGCGCGCGAGTACCGCGAAGCCGACATCGACCGTGACTTCCGGGTGAACGGTCTCGACACGCCGGCCGACGATGCGTACGCCTCGCTGGCGCGCGGCGAATTCCGCGGCTACCGGCTGGTCGTCGACGGGCTCGCCGAGCGGCCGCAGAAGCTCACCCTCGCGGAGCTGCGCGCCTCCGGCGTGCGGAGCCAGATCACCCGGCACGACTGCGTCGAGGGATGGTCCGCGATCGGGAAGTGGAACGGCGTCCCGCTCGCGACGGTGCTCGGGATGGCGCAGCCGAAGGCGACCGCGCGCTACTGCGTCTTTCACTGCTTCGACGCCGACCAAGGCGGACAGCGGTACTACGAGTCGCTCGACCTGCACGAGGCGGCGCACCCGCAGACGATCCTCGCGCTCGACCTCAACGACAAGCCGCTCGATCTCGATCACGGTGCGCCGGTGCGGCTGCGCGTTCCGACGCAGCTCGGCTACAAGAGCGCGAAGTGGGTCGCCCGCGTCGAGCTCGTGGCGGACCTGAAGCATATCGGCGGCGGCTCCGGCGGCTATTGGGAAGATCAGGGCTACGAATGGTACGCCGGGATCTGAGCCGTCAGGTCGCCGCCGCGCGAACCTGAGGCGAGCTTCGGAGCGCGAGCCAGATGCCGGCGATGACGAGCGCGGCGCCGGCGAGGTCGCGCACGCCGAAGGCTTCGCCGCCGAAGAGCGCACCGACGGCAACCGCGATGACCGGGATGATCAGCGAGGACAAGCCGACGGTAGCCGCCGACAGCCGCTGCAGCAGCCAGTGGTTCAGGTAGAACGCGACGCCGCTGCCGATGACCGCGAGGTACAGAACCGCGGCGATCGATCCCGGCGAGCCGCCGCGGCGCCAGTCCGGGTGCTCGAAGAGCAGGCCCGCGAACGAAAGCGTCACCCCCGCGAGCAGCATCGCCGGAGGCAGCGTGCGAAACGGGTCGCTCGACGCCACCTTCTTGAGCGAGATGTTCGCGTACGCCGACGCGCACGCGGCGGCGAGCTGGGCCAGCACGAACGGCAGCGCGCCGTGCGCGTCGGGGCCGAGCGAGATCGTCGCCACGCCGGCGAGCGCGAGCGCAGCGCCGGTCACCGCGCCGAGCCGGACGCGCTCGTGGAGCATCAGCGCGCCGAACGCGAAGACGAAGAACGGAAAAGTACCGAACAGCACCGCCGCCAGCCCCGACGACAGCCCCGTCTCGGCGTAGTACGTGAGCGCGTAGTTCGCGCCGAACAGGGTCGCGGCGAGCGTCACGACGACCGGCCACGGCGCCGCCGGGCCGCGCGGTCCGGGGACGAAGCGCGAGAGCGCCCACAGAAAGAGCGCCGCGACCGTGAACCGGACGCCGACGCCGGTCATCGGCGGGAGTCCCTGCAGTCCGACCTTGATCGCGAGCCAGGTGGTGCCCCAGATCGCGCACATCAGGGCGTACGCGACGACGGTCCGAAGATCCACGGCGCCGTCAGCCCTCCGCGAGCGCCTGCTCCAGGTCGGCGATCAGCGCATCGGGCTCTTCCAGCCCGATCGCGAGGCGGAGCAGGTCGGGCGGTGTGGGGCTCGATGCGCCCTCGACCGATGCGCGGTGTTCGATCAGGCTCTCCGGACCGCCGAAGCTGGTCGCCCGGCGGAACCGTCGCACGCGCGCAGCGACGCGCAGCGCGGCCTCGCGCCCGCCGCGGACGCGGAACGAGAACAACCCGCCGGTACCGGACATCTGCTGCCGCGCGAGCGCGTGGCCGGGGTGCGTCGCGAGCTGCGGATGCAGGACATCGTCGACGCCCGGGTGTTCCGCCAGGAAGCGCGCGATCGCGAGCGCGCTCGCGTCTTGCCAGCGCACGCGCTGCACGAGCGTCGCCAGGCCGCGGAGCGTCAGCCACGAGGCGAAGGGCGACGGAACCGCGCCGCACAGCCGCTGCACCGCGCGAATCCGCGTCCACAGCTCGGACGCGGCGCCGGTGATCAGCGCGCCGCCCATCGCGTCGTGATGCCCGGAGAGATACTTCGTCGTCGACTGGAGGACGATGTCGGCTCCGTGGGCGAGCGGCCGCTGGAACACCGGGGTCGCGAGCGTGTTGTCGCAGACGAGCACGGCGCCGGCCGCGTGCGCGATCGCGGCGGCGCCCGCGACGTCGGTGATCCGCATCAGCGGGTTGGAGGGCGTCTCGATGAAGACGGCGCGCGTCCGCGGCTGCACCGCCGCCGCGAGCGCGCGCAGATCGGAGCAATCGGCGAACGTCACCGCGAGCCCCCACGCGGCGAACACCTCCCGCAGCATGAGCCGGATGCTGTAGTACGAGTCGTCCGCGACGACCATGTGGTCGCCGGGGCGCAGCGCCTGGAAGAGCGCGGTCGCCGCGGCGCTCCCGCTGGCGAACGCCGCGGCGTCCACACCGCCCTCGAGCGCCGCCAGCTCGGCTTCGAGCGCGCGCCGGTTGGGGTTGTCGTCGCGCGCGTAGACGTAGCCGCCGGAGTACTCACCCTCCGCGTCGCGCTCGAACGTCGTCGATAGCACGATCGCCGGCGCAACGCTACCATCTTCGCTCACGAGACGTCATCCTGAGCCTGTCGAAGGACGCTCACATTCGGAACACGCCGAAGGTCGTCGGCTTCGGGGACCGGTAGCGCGCGGCGCGGAGGCCGATCGCGAGGACCCGCCGTGTATCGAGCGGGTCGATGATCCCGTCGTCCCAGATGCGCGCGCTCGAGTAGTACGGGCTCCCCTCGTGCTCGTACTTGTCGAGGATCGGCTGTTTGAACGCGCTCTGCTCCTCGGCCGAGAGCGCGGGCTTGCGCTTCTCGGCGTCGGCGTTCATCCGCACCGTGAGCAGCGTCGACGCGGCCTGCTGTCCGCCCATCACGCTGATCCGCGCGTTCGGCCACATCCACAGCATCCGCGGCGAGTACGCGCGTCCGCTCATCCCGTAGTTCCCGGCGCCGAAGCTGCCGCCGATGACGACGGTGAACTTCGGCACCTCGGCGCACGCGACCGCCGTCACCAGCTTCGCGCCGTCCTTGGCGATCCCGCGGTTCTCGTATTCCTTGCCGATCATGAAGCCGGTGATGTTCTGGAGAAACACGAGCGGGATGCCGCGCTGGCAGCATAGCTCGATGAAGTGCGCACCCTTGAGCGCCGACTCGCTGAAGAGGATCCCGTTGTTCGCCAGGATGCCGACCGGGTGTCCCTCGATGTGCGCGAATCCGCAGACCAGCGTCGTTCCGTAACGCGCTTTGAACTCGGCGAAGTCCGAGCCGTCGACGATGCGCGCGATCACCTCGTGGACGTCGTACGACTGGCGCGCGTCGCTCGGGATGATCCCGTACATCTCGCTCGGGTCGCGCGCCGGCGGCCGCGGCTCGCGCATCGGCCAGGCGTCGTACGGGCGGCGGTCGAGGTGGGCGACGATCTGCCGGATGATCCCGAGCGCGTGCTCGTCGTCGACGGCGTAGTGGTCGGCGACGCCGCTGATCCGCGTGTGCACGTCGGCGCCGCCGAGCTCTTCGGCGGTGACGATCTCGCCGGTCGCGGCTTGCACGAGCGGCGGACCGCCCAGGAAGATCGTCCCTTGGTCCTTGACGATCACCGACTCGTCGGCCATCGCCGGAACGTACGCGCCGCCCGCCGTGCACGAGCCCATCACGGCCGCGATCTGCGGAATCGCCTGCGCCGACATGCGCGCCTGATTGTAGAAGATGCGCCCGAAGTGGTCGCGGTCGGGGAACACGTCGGCCTGCAGCGGCAAGAACGCGCCGCCCGAGTCGACCAGGTAGATGCACGCGAGCCCGTTCTGCTCGGCGATCTCCTGCGCGCGCAGGTGCTTCTTCACGGTGACCGGGTAGTACGTGCCGCCCTTCACCGTCGCGTCGTTCGCGAGGATCATGCAGTCGGTGCCGCCGACCGTCCCGATCCCGGCGATCATCCCGGCCGCGGGTGCGTCGTCGTGATACATCCCGTGCGCGGCGAGCGCCGAGAGCTCGAGGAACGGCGTCCCCGGGTCGACCAGCCGGTCGATGCGGTCGCGCGCCGTGAGCTTCCCGCGCTTGCGATGGCGCTCGACCGCCTGGGCACCGCCGCCGCCCCGCACGCGCGCGAGCTGCGCGCGCAGCTCGTCGACCAGCGTGGCCATCGCCGCGGCGTTGCGCTCGTACTCGGGGGACCGGCGGTCGATGCGGCTCGCGAGAAGGCTCACGACCGTTCGTTTTAAGCCCGTGTGAGAATATTCTTCTCTGGGAGTGTGCTGGGCGGCCGGCGCGTTATGATCGTACCGTGGCCGCTCCGACGACTGCATCGATCTCATACCGTCCCGCCGGCGCTCTCGACGCGTCGCGCGCGCTGCTGCCGTACGCCGGCCCGTGGAACCGCCGGCTCGCCGCGCACCTGCTGCGCCGCGCCGGGTTCGGCGGCTCGCCCGCCGACGTGGACCGCTTTGCGGCGATGTCCCCGCAAGCGGCCGTCGACGCGCTGATCCGCTTCCCCGACACCTCGTCGCTCCCGGCGCGCCCGCCGCTCGAGGAGCCGCCGCGCCCCCCGGCCGGACTCCTCAGAGGTGCGCTCGCCGGCGCGGCGGCCGGTGCGCAGCCGATGGCTGCCGACGAAGCAACCGCGGAGGCGCGCCGCGCCTTCCAGATGCAGCGCAACCGCAACCGCCGCCAGAACCTGATCGCGATGCAGACGTGGTGGCTGCAGCGCATGATCGCGACGCCGGCGCCGCTGCAAGAGAAGATGACGCTGTTCTGGCACGGGCACTTCACGAGCTCCCCCGAGAAGGGAACGAGCGCGCAAGAGCTGCTCATGCAGAACCAGCTCTTCCGCGAGTACGCGCTCGGCAACGCGCGCGATCTGGCGCTGCACGTCTCGCAGGACCCGGCGATGCTGCGGTACCTCGACAACAACGTCAACCAGAAGGCGCACCCGAACGAGAACTACGCGCGGGAGCTGATGGAGCTCTTCACGCTCGGGATCGGAAACTACACCGAGCAGGACATCCGGGAGTCGGCGCGCGCGTTCACCGGCTGGACGTTCCGGCGGAACCCCGACGGAACCGGGACCTTCGTCGACAACCAGCGTCAGCACGACGACGGCGTCAAGACGTTTCTGGGGCAGACCGGGAACTTCGGCGGCGCGGAGATCGTCAACATCATCTTCCGCCAGCCCGCGGCGCCGCGCTGGTTCGCCAAGAAGCTCCTCGCGTTCTTCGTCTACATGGATCCGGAGCCGCAGCTCGTCGATCAAGTCGCGGCGCTGATCCGCAAGAACGACTTCGAGATCAAGCCGGTCCTCTCGGTGCTGTTGCGCAGCAACCTGTTCTTCAGCGACCGGGCATACCGGGCGCTGGTGAAGAGCCCGGTCGAGTTCGTCGTCGGCACGCACCAGCTCTTCGGGATCGGCGAGGTCGCGCCGATCGAGCTCGCGACGCTGCGGCAGATGGGACAGGTGCTGTTCTACCCGCCGAACGTGAAGGGCTGGGACGGCGGCGCGAGCTGGATCAACAGCCAGACCGTCCTGACGCGCGAGAACTTCGCGAACGGCGTCGCCAAGAGCCCGCAGATGATGCAGGGCGCGGCGTGGATCGCGCCGGCGATGCGGTCGATGGACCCGCGCGGCGTCGCGAAGACGCTCACCGAGGCGATGCTGCAGGGCGACGTCTCGCCGGCCTCGGTGCAGCAGCTCGTCGCCTACCTCGGCGGGAGCGGACAGTCGGCGCTCGCGCAGCTCTCCCCCGAAAACGTCGACGAGCGCGTGCGCAACGCGGCGTACCTCACCATGGCGATGCCCGCCTACCAGCTCGCATGACGCGACAGGACGACAAAGGGATGATGAACCGCAGCGGATTTCTGTTGGGCGCCCTCTCGGGGCTCGCCGTCGTCGCGCGGACCGATACCCTGTTCTCGCAGGCGCTGGCGCAGACGCCGCTCCCGGGGCTCCCCGGCGGGAACGACCGCGTGCTGCTCGTGATCAACTTTCAGGGCGGAAACGACGGGCTGAACACCGTCGTGCCGTTCGGGATGCCGGACTACTACCGCTACCGGCCTTCGCTCGGCATCCCGCAGAACGACGTGCTGCGGATCGACGACACGTTCGGTCTCAACCCGGCGCTCGCGCCGTTCAAGAAGCTCTACGACGGCGGGAACGTCGCGATCGTGCACGGCGTCGGCTATCCCGAGCCGGATCACTCGCATTTCCGCTCGACCGAGATCTGGCAGACGGCGCAGCCCAAGGGCTACGAGACGACGGGCTGGCTCGGGCGCTACCTCGACGACGCGGCGCTGCCGAAGCAGAACCTCTTCAACGCGGTCGCGATCAGCAACGTCCTCCCCGAGCTGCTGATCTCGCGGACGACCGACGTCCCGGCGATCGACGCGCTGAACGGCTACGGCCTACGCGGCGACAAGGCGACCGGCGAGCAGTTCCACGAGTTCGTGCGCGACACGACCGTCCCGTTCCGCTCGCCGTTCCTCGCGCAAGTCGCGGAGATCGAGGACCACGCGCAGCGCGGCTCGCGCGAGCTCCCGAAGCTGGTCGCGGGCTACCAGCGCCAGGCGACGTACCCGGCGACGCCGCTGGGACGAAGCCTCTCGCTCGCGGCGCAGATCGTCGGCTCGAAGCTCGGCACGCGCGTCCTCTACGTGCAGCACGGCTCGTTCGACACGCACGTCACGCAGAAGCAGACGCAGAACCGGCTCCTGTCCGACTTCGCCGACTCGATCGCGGCGTTCTACCAAGACCTCTCCGCGCACGGCAACGACAAGCGCGTCCTCACGATGACGTTCAGCGAGTTCGGCCGCCGCGTCCCGGAGAACGCCAGCCGCGGCACCGATCACGGCGAAGCCGCGCCGGTGTTCCTCATCGGCGGCGGCGTCAAGGGCGGCCTCTACGGCACGCATCCCGACCTCAACCGCCTCAATGCCGGAAACCTCGCCTACACCACCGACTTCCGCAGCGTCTACACGACCGTCCTCGAACGCTGGCTCGGCCGCCCGGCCGCCCCCGTCGTCGGCGCCGGCTTCACCCCACTCCCCGCCCTGGCGTAGTCTCCTCAGTCGCGGATGCGGACGACGGCTTTTCCGACCAGCTTGCGGTCCATCAGGTCGGCGATCGCTTTCGGCGCGTCGGCGAAGGCGTACGT
>DASWSC010000190.1:0-5055 GCA_036402855.1 Candidatus Elarobacter sp.
GGCGTCCTCGCTTCCGAAGCCCGCTGCGATGTAGCGCTCCATGAGCGTCGCGACGGACGGGACGACGTCGAGCTTCTCGCCGTGACGCGCGGCCTCGTCGGTCATCAAGCGCAGGTCCTTGCGTGCCATCGTGAGCTCGAAACTCGCCTCGTAGCGGCCCTCGGCCATGAGCTTGCCGCGGCCCGGGATCGCGTTGCCCGGATTGAACTCGGCGAACAGCGTGAAGGCGTCCTTCGGATCGATTCCCAGCGAGCGGCCGAACTTGTAGACGTCGGCGAGCCCGCCGGTGATGATCAAGAGCATCATGTTGCCGAAAAGCTTGAACGCCGCGGCGCGCGCCGGATCGTCGCCGAGCTCGACGATCTTTCCGGTCATCGGCGCGAGCAGCGGCTTCACGCGCTCGCGCGTCTTCGGGTCGCCGGAGAGCAGCATCAAGCCGGTCGCGTCGCGCGCGTTCTTCGGGCCCATGAAGACGGGCGCATGGACGAAGGTCCGGCCGCGCTGCTTCCAGCGCTCGACCCGCTCGCCGGTCGGCGTCGGCGCGGTCGTCGTGTGGTCGGCGATGACGGCGGTCGGCAGAATGAGGTCCGCGAGCGGGTCGAGCACCGAGTCGACGGCCGCGTCGTCGCTGAGCGTCAGGTGGATCTCCGACGCACCGCGGACGGCGTCGGCGGCGGTGTCGAAGGCGACCGCGCCGTCGGCCTCGAGCGCGCGCGCCTTCTCCGGCGTACGGTTCCAGACGTGGACCGTCTCGCCACGCTCCAGCATCTTGCGAGCGAAATTGGCGCCGAGCAAGCCGGTGCCGAGCCATGCGATCAAGCGAGTTCTCCTCCGAGTAGAAGCGGCGTCATCGTCGACCCCCGAACGATACCCGCCGTTGCGGAGAAATCCGGGAGAACCGAGGCCGGCGGACCCGTCGGTCGCCTGAAGAGGAAGCGAGAACGCTCGCTCGTTCGTTCTTCCGTACCTTGGGCGCCGACTGGGCCGCAACCGATGAGGCTGACGATCAAAGCAGCTTGAAGTTCGGGGCCACCTTGTATGCGGTGACGTGCTCGTCGGTGCAGACGGCGACGTATCGGTGCGCGGCGACGAGTGCTCGCACTTGCGGCAGGACGACGGCTCGGACATGGTCGTTCGGAAAGTCGTCCGCCACGACGACGTAGTCGACGGAACGCTTCTCGTCGAGATGGTCTCCGAGCACGGTCGCCCCGGGGCGGTTCGCGGCAATCGCCGTGTACCATTCATCGTGGGTGGCGACGCGTGCGTCTCGCGGCACGCAGTAGTCCAGCGTCTTCCGCGCGCCCGCGAGCGCGTGGTACGACGGCTTGAGGTAGTGCAGCGGGTGCAGCGGGCTGAACGCGACGAGCACGATCGCCGACAGGACGAACGCGACGGTCGTCCACCGGCGCGGGATGCGGAGATGTGCGATGCCGCCGGCGAACGCGATCAGCAGCCACGGAATCCAGAGGGCGGCGTAGTGCATCCCCATCCGCCACACGAGGCCGCTGTTCGCTAGGAGGACGATCGCGAAGCCGGGGACCGCGAGCCAGATCAGCCGCGAGCGCAGCGGCACAAGCGCCAGCGGGACGAACGCTTCGAGGACGTACGTCAGCCGGCCCAGCGTGAGAATTGCGCCGAAGAACGCCAGCGGGTGCAGCACCGGGGCGAGCAGCAGTGCCGCGGGACCGTGCGCGAACGGATAGTCGTAGAAGTGCGAGGGCGGCCACGGCCCGACGCGCGGCAGCACCGCGAGCGCGTAGATCGCGTCCGAAAGGATTCCGAGCGCCGCCGATCCCAGGCCCGCCGCGACGACGGCGCGGTCGCGGTTGCGCGCCCCGCTGATCGCCACCGCGAGACCGACGATCGCGAGCTCGATGCAGACGTCCTCCCGCAGACCGGCGAGCAGGACGGCGAGCACCGCGACCCACACCCACGCGCGGCGCTGCACCGCCAGCCACCAGCCCAGCGCGAGCGCGGGCAGAAGCCCGAGGTCCCGGAACTCACCGAATCCCACCGCGACCAGCGGCGGATAGACGAGCGCGACCGCGCCGATCCGGTCGGCGAGCCCGCTCGCCAGGCCGCGCGCGCGCGCGATCGCCGCGAGCAGCGGCGCGCAAGCGACGGTCGCCGCCGCGAGGATCGTCTGCAGCACCCAGAGGCTGTGCGTCGCCGCAAGCAGCGGCCACAGCAGGGCGAGCGACGGCGACCAGTGGTAGCGGAAGTGCGTCGTCTGCTCGACGCCGTTGCGCATCCCGCCGAACGCGTCGAGCACGATCTGCACGAACGTCCCGGTGTCGGCGCCGTAGCTCCAATCGGCGGCTCGCACTGCCGCGAGCGCCGTCAGGACGAGGAACGCGACGATCGTTCCGATCCACAGTGCGGAGGGTCGCGAGATGCGCATCGGCGGCGAGGTTCGGAGCACACGCTGCGAAGTCGTCCCGTCTCGGCGGCAGTCCGTTGGCGGCGGCGGGCACTTATGGTACGCTCGGCGGACCAGGAGGCCATCCCGATGCATGCATTCCGGATCATCCGCGGGCTCGCTGTCTCAGCCGCCCTCGCCTGCTGCCTGCCGTGCAGCGTCCTCGCTGCGGCGCCGGCGCCCGCGCCCGCGACCGTCGGCGCCGAGACGCCGATCGCGGTCCAAGACTACGAGGTCGAGGGCGTCAAGGTAGAGCTCCTCTCCGTCAAGCGAACGAGCGACGGCTTCCTCACGGTCCGCTGGCAATATCGGAACACGACCGACCAGCCGAAGACCATCGGCGCGAATACCGGCGCGATGGCAGGCGCGTGGAGCGCCCCGTACAGCCTGTCCTGGGATCTTCGGGTCATCGCCGCCGGTAAGGAACTGAAGGTTCCCGGTCAGACGATGGCCGCCAAGCACGCGAAGAAAGTGACGGTCCTGGCGCCCAAAAAAGTGCTGGCGAATTGGGCGAAGGTGCCCGATCCAGGCCCCGACGTGCAGAAGGTCAGCGTCACGCTGCAGGGCATCCCGGCGCCGTTCGACGAGGTCCCGATCAGCTGAGTCCCGGCCGACGCCTCACTTTCGGTCGGCGGCAAGCTCTTGAAGGCACGCTTCCGTCGACGGGACGCTGAAGAGCAGCAGTTCGCGACGGCGATAGTCCAAGGTCAACCGGAAGCACGAGAAGAGGGCGCTTCCGAGATTTCCGGCTAGCGATCGCGACGCAAACGCACCGGCGGTCGCGTCGCTCATCAGAACGCGCGGCTGTGCGATGCTCACGGTGCCGATCGAAAACGCTCGCAGGCGGGACTGCGTGAAATGCGAGGTTCCGCCCACGCCGCGGCCGGTCGTTTGCTGCAACGCGGGATCCGGACGTATGCCGGCGCCGTCCGCGAAGTGCTTGAAGAGCGTGATGCCGGCGCCGTCGCCCGTGTCGACGCCAAACCAGCCCGGAGTGCCGTTGACCGTTGCCTCGACGACCGGGAAATGGTTGATCGTCCGCAGCGGAACTCGGACTCCATCGACCGCAGGCGGGTCGGCGAAGTCCGAAAATGCGATCGTTCGATTCGGGTAGTCGATCGTCGTGCGGAACTCCGCGAAAAACTCGAAACCCGTGAGTCCCGCCGGCGCCGTCGCACTCTCGGGCCACGGCAGCGGTCCTACGATTGCTACTTCATCGTCCAGCACCGCATTGCCGACCGTCATCGCCGGTATGCGGGCGAACCCGCCGGCGATGCTCCCGCTTCCGACGCCGGTCAGCGTCAACCCGCCGCTGACGGAGAGCCCGAGCCTCTGCGCAGCCTGGGGTCCCACATAGTTGGCTGCGCCGGTATCGAGGATCAGCGGGACGGTTGCGCCGCCGATCGTCGCGTCCACGACGATATGGCGGTCCCGCTTTCCGGCGTAGCGGAACTCCACCGGAGGCGATTGCGTGACGTGCCCGTGCGGCTGCGCCTGCGGAACGTCGAACGCGCCGGGCGTTCCATGCGTCGTATCGACGCGGCTCACGCGGATGGTGTGCGTCTCGCCCGTCCCTTCCGTCTGCGTTTGGGTGAACGGATAGTTCATGTCATGGACGCACCGCCAATCGGAGAACGTGGTCCTCTCGATCCCCCAGTCGGCGTCCACCATGACGCGCGACGGCCGCAGGCTGTCCGAGCCGGAGACGACCGTCACACGCGACATATGCGGGAGATCGTAGGTTCGCTCGAGGGTCGCGCCTGCACGCGCGACGCGCGAAGGCCGAACGGCCGGGTCGTTCCATCCCAAGCGGGATACGAACGCACGGGCTACCCCGTTCGGCATCAGCACCGGAACGTCGATGACGCTCGGAATTCCGTTCGTGTACGTCCATTCCGTTCCGTTGAAGCCGCTGAGCGATCGCTGGACTCCGTTGTTGCGAACGGTCCTCGAGAATCCGCTGCGCAGGTCGATCGTGCGCTCGAACGTACCGGTGGAGTTCTCTTCGGTCATCGTGCCGTGGATCGTGATCGCCGCAGGCGTTCGCGCCGTCGCGCAGACGGGTGCTCGGGCGAGTGCCGGCGCGCGGACGCCGGCCGAGCAGATCAGCGTGGTGGCGAGAAGGACCGAGGCTGCCGTGCCTCGCTGGGGCATGATGCCGCCTTGTGACCTACCGGAGCGGGCTCCCGCAAGAGGACAGCGTTTGGTCAGTCTGGCGCGCCTGGTGCTGAGCGCGCCCGCTGAGCCGGCGGCGACGGACCTAAGCGACTACCCGCGTGCCTGGTCGGTTGGCTCACCCTTCGACAAGCTCAGGGTGACACTTGTGGCGGGCGGGTGGGGTGCGTTTGATCTCGGTCGCTTGCCTGCTACCGTTGTCCTTGGCCTCAGTCGTGTGGACTCCGTCCCTTGGCTCATGCCGGCGACCGGGGCTTCGTGTGGAGTGTCGTTGGTTTTGACGGGGTGGGCGGGGTGTGGTAAAGTAAACCGTTGTGTCCGCCCGCGGACGCAACGCGCGTTCGCGCGCCTGCCGCTCTCGCCGGGCGGTTGAAGAAGAGGTCGGACGACGAGCGGACCGCTCGCGTGCCGGTCGAGGCGACGACACCGGGCCGTGCCCGGACAGGATAAACCACCGGAGA
>DASWSC010000191.1:0-3100 GCA_036402855.1 Candidatus Elarobacter sp.
CCGCCAGCTCCGCGTGATCAAGGGCAAAGGGAACAAGGACCGCTACGTCCCGATGACGCCCGAGGCCGCCGAAGCGATGGGCTCGTACCTGGCGGTGCGCCCGCGCACCACGGTTCCGGCGTTCTTCGTCGGCCGCGGCGACCGGCGGCTCTCGGCCGCCGGCGTCTACAAGATCGTGCGCACCTACATGACGATCGCGGGGATCACCGAGTACGCCTCGCCGCACACCTGGCGCCACACCGTGGCGACGCTGATGCGCGAGCGCGGCGCCGACCTGCTCTTTCTCAAGGAGTTCCTCGGGCACGAGTCGACCGCGACGACCGAGATCTACACGAAGCTCGCCCGCGACCGCCTGCGCACCGAGTTCGACCGGTACCACCCCCGCGACGACCTCTGAGCGGGGCGCCGAAGACGAAGAAGAGCCCGGACGAGCCGGGCTCTTCTTCTTCATCTCGCCGGCGCGCGGGTCAGACGCGCGCGCCGCGTCCCGTGACGATGTTGAAGATCAGCAGCACGACGGCGATCACGAGCACCAGATGGATGATCGAGCCGAGATGCCCGATCGTGAAGCCGAGCAGCCAGAGGATGAACAGGACGACGATGATTGCCCAAATGATTCCGGCCATGGTCCCTCCCTTTCCGAGCGCTGCTTGCCCGTCGAGGAAGCGTTTCAATCAGCGTCGGAGCGCTCGCCTGGAGATCGTGCCGGGGCTCACGCGCCCGTCGCTTGGCGCGCTTTGACGAGGGCCGTGAGCGTCTCGTTGTACGGCGTCGGCACCGCGGCGCGCCGGCCGGCCGCGACGACCGCGCCGTTGATGAAATCGACCTCGGTCGGCACGCCGGCGCGCAGGTCGTAGAGCATAGAGTTGTCGAGCTGCGCCGTCTGCTCGACGATCGTGCGCACGTACGACCATGGGTCGGTGAAGGGCAGCGGGATGCGCATCGCGTTCGCGACCGTCGCCGCCTCCTGCGCGAGCGAGCGCGCGACCTCGCCGGCGTGCTCGCCGGCGAGGACGACGCCGTTGGGGCGGTCGAGCAGCGCCGCGACGGGATTGATCGCGGCGTTTGCGATGAGCTTCCCCCACAGATGCGGTCGAATGTCGTACGCCGCGCTCGCCCGGAGGCCCGCGTCGACCAGCAGCCGCACGACGCGGTTGATCACCTCCGGCGAGGCGCCCGCGCTGCCGAGAACGGTCGTCCCGTCGCCGATGCGGCGCACCTCGCCCGGGCCGACGCTCAGCGCCGACTCCGTGGTCGCGCCGATCGCGAGCGAGATCGTGCCGCCCAGCGACGTCTTGATCGCTTCTTCGTTGCCGAGCCCGTTCTGCAGCGAGACGATCGCCGTGGCCGGGCTGAGCTCCCCCGCGAACGGGCGCAGCGCGCGCAGCGTGTCGGTGGCGCGGACGAACACGAAGAGGACTTGAACGCCGTAGAGCTCGCGCGGCTCGCTGGTCGCGTACGCGGCGCGCGCCTCGCCGTCGACGCGCAGCCCCTCGCGGCGAACGACGTCGACCACCTCGCGCCGCCGCTCGAGCAGCAGCACCTCGTTGGCGGCCGCGAGCCGCTCGCCGAAGAGCGTCCCGAGCGCGCCGGCGCCGACGATCCCGATCCGCACGCTACGGCTGGTAGCGGTGCGCCGGCGCGGCGCCCGAGCGAAGCCGAAAGAGACCGATCAACAGAACCCCCGCACAGAAGCCTCCGATGTGGGCGAAATACGCGATCCCGCCCGTCGACTCCGCCGCGCGGTCGCTGATCGATCCGAAGCCCACGATGAACTGGGTCGCCGCCCAGACGCCGATCACCAGCAGCGCGGGGAGCCGCAGGAACAGCGGGAAGCACCCGATCGGAACGACCGTGCGGATCTGCGCGAACGGGTAGTTCACCAGGTAGGCGCCGAGCACGCCCGCGATCGCCCCCGAGGCGCCGAGCGCCGGGACGTGGCTGCCCGGCGCGATCGCGATCTGCGCGAGCCCGCCGGCGATCCCCGTCAGCAGGTAGAACCCGAGAAACCGCACGTGCCCGGTGAGGTACTCGACCGCCGGCCCGAACACGAACAGGAACAGCATATTGAAACCGATGTGCAGCACGCTCCCGTGCAGGAACATCGATGTGATCAGCGTCAGCGCCGGATACGGCGGCGCCGGCGGGTTCGTCGCGACGGCGATCGGGACGTCGTTGACGATGTTGTACGGGATCGCGGCGAACGCGTTGATGAACCGGTCGGTGTCCGGCGCCTTCAGCTCCTGGACGAAGACGAAGACGTTCAGCGCGATCAGCGCGTAGACGACGAACGGGAAGACGCGCGGGCGCCGCTCGTCGTCGCCGATCGGAATCACGGCCGGTCCGCTTCCCTCAGAACTGGTACTGGAGGCCGAACGTCGTGCGCCGAGCGGTGTGCAGCAGATCGCGCTCTCCGCCGAAGAGCGTGAGCCCGCTGCCGAGGCCCAGGTTCGCGTAGACGTCGGCGGTGGGGTTGCGAAGGTCGTACAGGCGCCCTTCGAATCCGATCCCGAGCCCTTTGCTCAGCTCCGGAGAGTAGACCGCGCGCGCCCCGAGCCGCGAGTACAGCACGCCGCCGCCGACGCGCAGGTTCGGCGCGACGCGCGCCATCGCGGCGAAGTTGTACGACGTCTTCGCGCCGATGTCGTTCGCGCCGGTGTAGAGGTACGTCGATCCGCGCGGAAGCGCGATCAGGTTGATGTCGGTCTGCGGGCCGCGATCGCGGGTCAGCAGCGGCGAGCCCGTCGTGTTCGCCTTCTGCGCGTCGAGCGCGGAGACGCGAAGCTGCAGCGAGACCAGGTCCTTCACGAGCGTGCCGAGCTTGTTCTTCACGTTGCCCTGCACCGAACCCGGTGCCGGCGTCGCGCCGCCCGCTCCGGGTGGCGGAATCGTTCCGGGCCGCGGCGTCCCCGCGGGGGCCGGCGTCGCGCCGCGATCGACGCCGTAGACGCTCGACGTGCCGCCGAACTGCGCGAGCAGCGAGTTGGCCTTCTGCGCGGCCGCGTCGACGTTCGCGACCGTGTCGCGCAATTGCGCCTGCGTCTGCACGTTGCCGGTCACGTTGCGCAAGTCGCCGGCGATCGAGGCGAACGTCGTCGCC
>DASWSC010000192.1:0-15669 GCA_036402855.1 Candidatus Elarobacter sp.
GCGCCGCGTGCGACGACGACGGCGAGCTCGGCGGTCTCGCCGTCGAGCAGCGCGGCGTGCGCCGCGCCGAGCGGCGTCTCGCCTTCGAGCGCGATCGCTCCGAGCATGTCGGGCCGCGCCTCGACGAACCGCCGGATCTCCTCCGGGTCGAAGTGGTCGACGCGGTGGAAGAAGCGGCAATAGCGGTCTTCCGCGGTCGTCGTCTCGAGGATCGCGCGGTATGCCGCCTCGTCGGAGGGCTCGATCGGCCGAACGATCATCCGTCGCCCTTCGCGGTTCGAGACGCCCGAACCGGCCGTGCGCGAGGGATCGCTCCGCGCCGCATGGCACCCGCGCTGCATGACCATCGTGACCGCGCCGGTCAGCGGCCGTCTGGTGAGCGTCGACGTTGCCTCGGGCGACCTCGTCCGCGCCGGGCAGAGCGTCGCGGTGATCGAGTCGATGAAGACGGAGATCGTCCTGGTCGCCGAGCGCTCGGGGACCGTGCGCGGGATCGCCGCGGTACCGGGCGCGGTGCTGAACAGCGGCGACCCGGTCGTCTTCACCGAGCCGGGCGAGGTCGAAGCGACGGCGGAGGCCGAGGCGCCCGCCCACGCGATCGACCGCGTCCGGCCCGACCTCGCCGGCGTGCTCGAGCGCCGCCGCGCGCTCGGCGACGACGCGCGGCCGGAGGCCGTCGCGGCGCGTCGCGCGCGCGGGCGGCGAACGGCGCGCGAGAACTTGGCCGATCTCTTCGACGGCGGTGAGTTCCTCGAGTACGGCGAGTTCGCGCTCGCCGCGCAGCGCCGGCGGCGGGCGATGGACGAGCTGACGGCGATGAGCCCGGCCGACGGCTTGGTGTGCGGCCTGGGACAAGTCAACCGCGAGCGCTTCGGCGACGAGCGCTCGCGCTGCGTCGCGATGGCGTACGACTACACCGTCCTCGCCGGAACGCAAGGACACTTCAACCACCTCAAGACCGATCGCATGCTGCGCATCGCCGAGCAGTCGCGCATCCCGGTGGTGATGTTCGCCGAGGGCGGCGGCGGGCGGCCCGGCGATACCGATTTCGACGCCGGCTCGGCGCTCGCGGTCCCGACTTTCGCCAGCTTCGCGCGCTTGAGCGGGCTCGTGCCGACGGTGGCCGTCGTCGCGGGGTACTGCTTCGCCGGCAACGCGGCGTTCGCGGGCTGCTCGGACGTGATCATCGCGACGCGCGACGCGAACATCGGGATGGGCGGTCCGGCGATGATCGAAGGCGGCGGGCTGGGGACGTTTCGTCCACAGGAGATCGGTCCGGTCGCCGACCAGGCGCCGAACGGCGTGGTCGACGTCGTCGTCGAGGACGAGCGCGCGGCGACCGAGACCGCGCGCCGGTATCTGTCCTACTTTCAAGGTGCGCTGACCGAGTGGAACTGCGCCGATCAGCGCGAGCTGCGCCGTGCCGTGCCGGAGAACCGCCTGCGCGCCTACGACGTGCGCGCGGCGATCGCGCTTCTCGCCGACGCCGGCTCGGTGCTCGAGCTGCGCGCCGCGTACGCGCCCGGGATGGTCACCGCGCTGATCCGCGTCGAAGGCCGCCCGCTCGGCGTGATCGCGAACGACCCGACCCACCTCGGCGGCGCGATCGACGGCCCGGGAGCCGACAAGGCGTCACGCTTCATGCAGCTCTGCGATGCGTTCGATCTGCCGATGCTCTCGCTCTGCGACACGCCGGGCTTCATGGTCGGCCCCGAGATCGAGCGCAGCGCGCAGGTGCGCCGCGTCAGCCGCATGTTCGTCACCGCCGCCGGGATGACGATTCCGTTCTTCTTCGTCGCGCTCCGCAAAGGATACGGGCTCGGCGCGCAGGCGATGGCCGCGGGGAGCCTGCGCGAGCCGTTCTTCAGCGTCGCCTGGCCGACCGGCGAGTTCGGCCCGATGGGGCTCGAAGGGGCGGTACGGCTCGGCTACCGGCGCGAGCTCGACGCCGCCGGAAGCGACGCCGAACGCGAAACGCTCTTCGAGACGCTGCTCGCCAAGGCGTACGCGCAAGGCGAAGCGCTCAACGTCGCCTCGATGGTCGAGATCGACGCGGTGATCGATCCGCGCGAGACGCGCGATTGGATCGTCCGCGGCCTGCGCGCCGCGCCGCCGCCGCGCGCCCGCGACGGCAAGAAGCGGCCCTCGATCGACACCTGGTAGGCGCGCTCAGCGGGTGAACCGCGCGATGAGCGGCGCAAGGTGCGGGTACGCCGCGCTGAGCATCGAGCGCGTGGTGAGGTGGAAGTCGGCGAACTCGAAGCCGGGCGCGACGTCGCAGCCGACGAACGCGTACCCCTCCGGGGCATCGACGTGCGCGGCGAAGTGCGCGCCGGCGACGATCGAGGTCTGCAGCCGGTCGCCGGCGCCGATGACGCGCGACTCGCGCGCCCCGCTCGCGTCGATGATCTCGATCGTGACCGGGTCGCCGCGATAGAAATGCCACGTTTCGTCGGACGCCAGCCGGTGGAACGCCGAGAACGTCTCCGCGGTGAGCAGAAAGTAGATCGAGGTCGTGGCGCTGCGCACGCTGCCGCGTGCGGTGGTCACGCGCTCGGCGCTGCGGTACGTCTCGCGGTACCACCCGCCTTCCGGATGCGGCTGGAGCCGGTACGCGGCGATCAGCCGCTGCGCCTCGGGATGCACCGCGCGAGCGTTCGCCACGCGCGCCGCGGTCCCGGCCGCGCGCGATCGCCGGTGCAGCCGGCGGCGTAGGGCGCCGGGACGCGTGCGCGAACGACGGAACCGGAGGTACCCGATGCGCACACACCGAGCCATGTTCGCCGCGGTCGCGCTCGCGCTCGCCGCCGCACCGGCGCCAGGCGCGGCGCAAGACTCGCTCGCCGGCACGTGGCGCGGCGGAGCGATCGTGAACGGGATGCGCTGCACGTTCGAGCGGGTGATCAGCCCGGCCGGGACGTACAGCGAGATCGAGCGGTGCGGTCCGTATGCGACCAGCCAGCGCGGGACGTATCGCGTCTTTCCGAACAACACGGTGAGTTTCGTCGTGGACGACTTCACGCCGCGCCGGCGCTACGTCGTCGGCGCGCAGCCCGGCACCGGTCACTACGAGGCGAACGCGACGCCGCCCGGCGGCACCTTCCGGTACCGTTTCACCTCACCGAACACGATGGTCTGGCGCGACACCGCCTACGGCGGAACCCTCACCTACCACCGCGTCTCCTCACCCTGACCTCGGCCTCGTCGCCGGCGCATGTTCTCAATGACGCCGGGCGCATGTTCTCAATGGCACCGGGCGCTCAATGTCACCCTGAGCTTGTCGAAGGGTGAGCCCAGGCATGCAGGGGCACCGGTTCGGCTACGGCGTATCCTTCGACAAGCTCAGGATGACATTCGTGCTCAGGATGACATTCGTGCTCAGGACGCCATTCGAGCTCAGGATGACATTCGAGCTCAGGATGACAGTCGTGCTCAGGACGCCATTGGTGCTCAGGACGACATTCGTGCTCAGGGTGAGATTACGACGGTTTGGGGGGGGGTGGGAGGATGGTGTGGGCGATCGAGGCGTCGAGGGTTTCGAAGTCGTGGTAACCGATCGTCGCGTAGAGCTCGGCGCGGGTCTGCATGCGGTCGAGCATCGGTTGCGGGGTGCCGTCGCGGCGTAGGACGGCGTAGAGCTCGTCCTGTGCGCGGTTGGCGGCGCGGAGCGCGCTGACCGGCCAGATCACCATCTTGAAGCCCATGTCCTCGAACTGCGCCGCGGTGAAGAAGGGCGTGCGCCCGAACTCGGTCATGTTCGCCAGCAGCGGCGCGTCGATGCGGCGCGCGAAGGCGCGGAACATCTCCTCGGTGACCAGCGCCTCGGGGAAGATCGCGTCGGCCCCCGCCTCCAGATACATCTGCGCGCGCGCGACGGCGCCGTCGAGCCCCTCGCTCGCCGCGGCGTCGGTGCGCGCGACGATGGCGAGGTCGCGGCGCGCGCGAACGGCCGCCCGGATCTTCGTCGCCATCTCCTCGGGTGCGACCAGCCGTTTGTCGTTGAGGTGACCGCACTTCTTCGGCAGCACCTGGTCCTCGATCTGGATCGCGGCGGCGCCGGCGTCTTCGAAGATGCGCACGGTGTGCATCACGTTCATCACTTCGCCGAACCCGGTGTCGCCGTCGACCAGCACCGGAAGGCCGGACGCGCGCACCACCTGCCGCAGGAAGAACGTCACCTCGTCGACCGTGATCAGTCCCACGTCGGGGATCGCCATCGACGCCGTCATCGCGGCGCCCGAGAGGTAGAGCGCGTCGAACCCGGCGTTGCGCGCTTGGCGCGCGGCGATCCCGTTGTGTGCGCCCGGTAAGCACAGGATCCCGGGGCGCTCCAGCAAGCGGCGGAAGCGCGTCCCGGCGGGTTCGCGCGGGAGATCGGCGGCGACGAGGTACGTCATGAGGGGCCTTCCGTCGGTGGAGCGGAGAACGTGCACGCGACCGTTCCGCCCGGCGTGAAGCGCGCCACGAACGCGTCGCCCGCGGCGGCCGGGACGGCGTCGGAGAAACCGCCGGTCAGCACGACGCTCCCGGCCGGGACGGCGATCCCCTCGCGCGCGAGGGTCCGCACCAGCCACGCCAGCGAGCGCGCGGGGTGGCCCAGCACGGCGGCGCCGGTGCCGCGCGCGATCTCGACGCCGTTCTTGTGCATCACGGCGCCGACCGCGGCGAGATCGACGGCGCGCGGGTCGAGCCGCTCCTCGCCGAGGACGTGGCGCGCGGTCGACATGTTGTCCGCCACGGCGGCGACGACGTCGAACGGGCCCGCGAGGTAGCGCGAGTCGAGGATCTCGAACGCGGGGACGGCGTATGCGGTTGCGGCGAGCGCTTCATCCGCCTCGCAGCCCGCCGCGTCCAAGTCGCGCGCGGTCACCAGTGCGAGCTCCATCTCGATCCGCGGCGCGATCAGTTCACCGAGATCGACAACCCCGCCGTTCGGCACCGCATCGCCCTGCTCGATGTAGCCGAGGAGCGGTTCGTCGATCCCTACCCGTGCCATCGCCGCCGCCGACGTCGTGCCGACCTTGAACCCGCGCAGCGCACCGGCGCGCTCCATCAGCGCGCGCTGGACGGCGTACCCGTCGGCGAGCGATCCGTCCGCGCGGGTGAGGATGCGCGCGAGCGGCCGGCGCGCAACGCGTGCCGCGGCGAGGCGTTCCGCGATCGCGCCGGCGCGGCCGGCGGCGAGAGTCATCGCGCGCTCAGAACGGGAACGGCGAGACGTCCGCCGTCTCGCCGACGGCGAGCCGCATCTCGCCGATGCGCTCGATGCGGATCACCACCTCGTCGCCGGGCGCGATCGGGCCGATCCCCTGCGGCGTCCCCATCGCGATCACGTCGCCCGGCACCAGCGTGAGCACCGAGGACGCGATCTCGATCATCTCCGGGATCGAGACGATCAGATCGGCGGTCGTCGCGTGCTGCCGCCGCTCGCCGTTCACGAACAGCTCGCTCGCGAGGTTCGACGGATCGCCGAGCTCGTCGGCGGTGACGACCCACGGTCCGAGCGGGGTGAACGTCTCGAACGACTTGCGCATCGAGCGCTCCTCGGCGCGCCCGTCGGGCGCGATGCGCATCGTGACGTCGACCAGGCACGTGTAGCCGAACACGTAGTCGAGCGCGTCGTTGCGGCGGACGTTCCGCGCGGTGCGCCCGATGACGACCGCGAGCTCGCACTCGTGGTCGAATCGGCGCTGCGAGCCTTTGGGGAGCGCGATCCCGCGCCCGCTCGACGTCAGCGATCCGGGCGATTTCAGGAAGAACCCCTGCTCGCGCGCGGTCTTGCCTTTCGGCGTGACCGAAAGCGCGCCCATCTCCGCCAAATGCGCGCGGTAGTTCCCGGGCGCCGCGATGATCTGCGAGGGCGCCGGGCTGGGCGGAAGGAGCCGGACCGCGTCGACGCCTTTCGCTTCGGCGCGCGCGCGCGCGCTTTCGATCTCGGGCTTGCGCTCGCGCCATGCGGCGATCAGTGCGTTGACGAACGTCGGCGGGCGCGCGCTCGCGCCCGGGACGGCGGCGGTCACGTCGTAGACGAGGTCGCCTTCCACGACGCCGACACGATGGTCATCGAACAGCGCGAGCTTCACGGGATCAGGACTTCTCCTTGCATGAGACGGCGGGCGGTGCGGTAGACGACGGCTTCCTCGGCGACGACGCCTGCGCCGTTCGCGCGCACCGTCGCGGCGACGTGCAGCACGCCGGAGGCGTGCGCGACGCGCAGGTCGCGGCCGTCCGCGCTGCCCGGGGCGATGACCTCCGCCACCACCGAGCCCGGCACGTGCGCGGCGATCGCCAGGCACATCGCGGCGGTGAGCGGAACGGCGCGGTGCGGCAGACCCGAGGAGATCACGCGTACCGTCACGTCGGCGAGCGACGGATCGGGCGGCGGTGCGACGAGCGCGACCAGCGGCATGTTCTTCATCGTGCTGCGCGCCTCGGACTCGCTCGCGATCCCCATCGCGACCGCGGCGGCGATGCGAATCTCTTCGAACCGCGCGAGCAGCACGGTGCTGCCGAGCGCGTCGGGCGTCTCGGTCGCGGTGAGGCCGAGCGCCGCGGCGAGGACGAAGACGACCGGGTTCGCGGCGTCGATGAGCGACGCGTCGACGGCGCAGCCGCCGGCGAGCGGGAGCGGTTCGCGCGCGCGGCCGGTCGGCAGCAGACGTCCCGTCGCGGCGCCGCCCGGATCGCGAAACGCGAGCCGGATCGGCGCGCCCGTCCCGGCGACGCCGGCGATCGCGAGCGAGCCCGCGACCGCGGGCCGTCCGCCGCGCAGCGGAAAGCGCGCCTCGATCACCTTGGCGGTGTTCGTGTTGTGGATGCGGACGACGGCCTCGTCACCCGACACGGTGACCAACCCTTCGTCGACCGCGTACGGCCCGAACGCCGAGGAGATGTTGCCGCAGTTGCCGCGGTACGAGACGATCGGCTCGGTCACCGCGACCTGCGCGAAGGTGTAGTCGACGTCGGCGTCCGGGCGCGACGGCGGCCCGACGACCGCGACCTTCGAGAGCGAGGAGATTCCGCCGCCGAGACCGTCGAGCTGACGGCCGTTCGGGTCGGGGCTGCCGATCGCGGCGAGAAAGATCGGGTCCCATGCCGCGCAGCCGCGCGGCGGCGTCGCCGCGGGCAGATCCTCTTGCCGGAACACGAGCGCGCGGCTCGTTCCGCCGCGCACGTAGACGGCGCGCAGCGCCGTCTGCACCTCAGGGCCGCGCTTCACGCCACAAGCCGAGCGCCTTCAGCACCGGATGATCGTTGACGTGGAAGAGCACCGCCTCGTCGCTCGCCGAGCGGTTCGCGATCTCGTGCTGCGCCCACGACGGAAGCGCGATGAAGTCGCCGCGTCCCCAGTCGAAGCGCTCGCCCTCGATCACCGTCGTCCCCTCGCCGCGCACGACGTAGTGCACCGCCGAACCGGTCTGACGCAGCGGCGCGCCGCGGAAGCCCGGGCGCAGCCGCTGCAGCGCGGTGCCGATCGTCGGCAGCGCCGGTCCGCCGGTGAGCGGGTTCTGGTATTCGAGCAGGGTGTCGTAGCAGGGATCGGGATCGAGCCCCGATGCGGCGAGCAGCGCCGCTTCGGCGCGGTCGCGCGCGTACGCGAGGACCGGGCTGGTCTTGCCGCGGTGCGCCGGATCGGCGGGGCGCATGATCCCGCTTCCGTACTGGCGGAACGAACGGTCGGCGATCGCCGCGGGCTTCTGGCGCTCGGCCTCGAGCGCTTCGAAGAAGACGCCGTCGAGCGCGCGCACGAGCGAGATGTCGAGGACGTCGAGCCACACCATCGGACGGTCGCCCTTGTGCTCGTGGTCGTGGAACGTCCAGCTCGGCGTCAGGACGAGGTCGCCTTCGTGCATCTCGAACTGCTCGCCGTCGACGATCGTGTCGGTGCCGTTCCCTTCCATCACGAAGCGCAGCGCCGAGGCGGCGTGCCGGTGCGGGCCGGCGATCTCGCCCGGCAAGATGTACTGGATCGACGCCCAGAACGTCGGCGTCGTCCCCCATGGCAGGCCGGGATTCGTGAGCCGCAGCGTTCGCCGCTGACCGCCGGCCTCGAGCTTCAAGTGCTCGCCGAGCTTCTCGAGCAGCCGCGCGATGTCGGCGGCCCGCCAGTGCGCGGGGCGCATCGCCGGACGCGGCTCGCGCGTGAACAGCGGCGGATCGCCGGGGCGGTGCACCGTGATGTTGTAGCGCGCCAGCTCGGCGGCGAGCTCTTCGCGCTCGCGGCTGTCGGTCATCGTCGCTTCGGCCATGAGGTCCTCCGGGCCGCCCTCAGGCGACGCCTAGGTAGCTGTTGAGAACGCGCTCGTCGTTCGCGAGCGCCGACGCCGTCCCCGAGACGACGACCGAGCCGCGTTCGAGCAGGTACGCACGATCCGCGATCGCCAGCGAGCCGCGCACGTTCTGCTCGACGAGCAGCACGCCGAGACCCGCTTCCTTGAGCGCGACGACGCGCTCGAAGAGCTCGGCGACGGGCTGCGGCGCGAGCCCGATCGTCGGCTCGTCGAGCATCAGCACGCGCGGGCGGCCGACCAGCGCGCGGCCGATCGCGAGCATCTGCTGCTGGCCGCCGGAGAGCTGTCCGCCGAGCTGATCGGCCTTCTCGCGCAGCGCCGGAAAGAGCGTGAAGACGCGCTCGATCTCGTCGTGCGCGTTGCCGCCGCCGGTCGGCCGGAACGCGCCGACGGCGAGATTCTGGCGCACGGTGAGCGAGGTGAAGATGTGGCGGCGCTCCGGGACGAGCCGCACGCCGGCGACCGCGACGCGCTCGGCCGGCTGCCGCTCGATGCGCTTGCCGTCGAGCACGATCGTTCCGGCCGCGGGACGCAGCAGCCCGGCGATCGCGCTCACCAGCGTCGTCTTCCCGGCGCCGTTCGGTCCGATGACCGTCACGATCTCGCCGGCGCGCACGTCGAGCGCGATGTCGTTGAGGACGCGCGCCTTGCCGTACGCGACCGCGAGCCCCTCGACGTGCAGCAGCGCGCCGGCGCCCTCGTTCGTCGCGGCGCTCATGCGTGCACCGTGGCGCTGCCGAGGTACGCGTCGATCACGACCTGCTCGCGCAGCAGCGTCTGGGGCTCGCCCTCCGCGATCGGGACGCCGTGATCGAGGACCAGGATCCGGTCGGCGATCCGCGCGACGAACGCGACGTCGTGCTCGACGAGGACGACCGCCGTCCCGGCGGCGGCGAAGCGCCGGATGACACCGGCGAGCACCGCGCGCTCCGGCTGGCTCAATCCCGAGGCGGGCTCGTCCATCAGCAGCACGCGCGGCGTCTCGTCGCGCGCCAGGACGCGCGCGAGCTCGACCATCCGCTGCTGCCCGAACGAGAGATCGGAGACGAGCGTCTCAGCCGCGCCGAGCAGGTCGACGGCCGCGAGCGCCGGCTCGACGCGCTCGGCGTGCGTTCCGGCGGCGAGGACGTTCTCCCACACCGTCATCTGCTGCACGACCTCCATGTGCTGGAACGTCGCGGCGATCCCGCGGCGCGCGCGCCGGAACGGCGGCAGATCGTCGACCGGCGCTCCGCCGAGATCGACCTCGCCGCGCTGGATCGGATGGTAGCCGCCGATGACGCTCAGCAGCGTCGTCTTCCCGGCGCCGTTCGGACCGATCACCGCGACCACCTGACCGGCCTCGACCGCGAGCGAGGCGCCGTCGACGGCGTAGACGCCGCCGAAGCGGTGGCCGATGTCGCGCGCTTGCAGCACCGGCTTCGCGTCCTGGGCGGCGACGCCGTCGAGGACGGCGGGCGCGACGGTCGCCGTCGCTGCGCCGCCTCGAGCGCGCCGGGAGAAGAGCGCGGCGATCGAGGTCAGCCCGCGCGGCCAGAAGCGCAGGATCAGGATCAGGACGAGGCCGTTCACGACCAGGTCGATCCCGCCGGCGAGCGTGACCGGCGCGTACTGCAGCCACGAGCGCGACAGCTCGTGCACGACGACGATGACGATCGCGCCGCCGATCGTCCCGAGCAGCGCTTCGCCGCCGGTGATCACCATCGCGAGCAGCGCGATGCTGTTCCCGAGCGAGAACAGCGACGGGTTCACGACGCTGAGCTGCGCGGTGAGCAGGACGCCGGCGGCGCCGGCGTACGCGCCGCTGAGCGTGAAGGCCGAGCGCTTCAGCGAGGCGGGATCGAAACCGACCGATTGCGTCACCTTCGCCGACTCGCGCAGCATGCGGAGACCGCGGCCGAACCGGCTGCGGTCGAGCCGCACCGCGAGGTAGAGGCCGAGCGCCGCGAGCACCCAGGCGACGACCGTCGGCGCTTGGTCCGAGCTCAGACCCGGAACGCGCAGCGGCGAGAGATCCTGCAGGCCCGCGTCGTTTCCGAAGATCCCGGTGTTGCGGAAGATCGCGACGGCCGCCGCGTTGAGCGCGAGCGTTCCGAGCGCGAAGTACAAGCCCTCGAGGTTGAGCAGGATCGCGCCGATGATCCAGGCCGCGAGCGCGGCGACCGCGATCCCGGCGATCCCCGCCGCCGCCAGCGGCCAGTGCGCGTTGAGCTCGAGCAGGCTCGCGGTGTACGCACCGATCGCCATGAACGTCGTCTGCGCGAGCGACGGCTGGCCGGCTTTGCGCAGCGTGATCGCGAGACCGACCGCGGCGATCGCGTCGATCCCGATCGTTCCCATCACGACCAGGTAGTACGGCGCGCGGATGATGCACGCGGCGACCGCCGGGATCAGCGCGAGCAGCCACCATGCGTTGGCGCGCCGGATGCTCACGCCGCCACCGCCGCGGCGCGCCGCGGACGGCGCCGCCGCAGCCCGCGCGCCACCGCGGGAAGCAGCAGCACCACGACCAGGAACACGAACGTGAGCGGGTCCTGGAGATACGAGGCCATGTACCCGCTGACCAGCGCTTGCAGGATGCCGAGGATGAAGCCGCCGATCGCGGCGCGCGACGGGCTGGTCATCCCGCCGAGCACCGCCGCGGCGAAGCCCGCGGTCGAGAGCGTCGTCCCCGCGTTCCAGCTTCCGATCGCGACCGCGCCGTACGCCGCGCCGCCGATCCCGGCGACGAGCGCGGCGATCGCGAACGCGAGGATCCCCATGCGGCGGATCGGTACCGCGCAGAGACGCGCGGCGAGCGGGTCGTCGGCGGTAGCGAGCATCGCCCAGCCGACCGGCGTCCGCTCGAGGAAGAGCACGAGCCCGATCAGCGCGACGATCACCAGCGCCGTGACGAGCAGGTAGATGCCGTTGACGTGGATGTTCCCGACGACGATGATCGGCGGCGAGCTCGCCGGCATCGTGAGGTACTGCGTGCCGAAGAGCAGCAGCATCGCCCCCTGGATGAGCTGCGAGGCGGCCAGCGTGAGCAAGAACGCTCGCAGCTCGTCGTACGCGGTCCCGGCCGTGACCGCGATCCGCTCCACGAAGAGCGACGCGATCAGGGCCGTGATCACCGCACCCGCGATGGCGGCCGGAAGACCGGCCTGCGCGTTCATCAGCCACAGGAACACCAGCGTCGCCGCCGCCAGCAGGTCGCCTTGCGCGATGTTCACGATGCGCACGACCCGGAAGACGACGACGTAGCCGATCGCGATCAGCGAGTAGACGCCGCCGACCGCGAGCCCGTTGACGAGATACTGAACGAACGACTCCACCGCGGCGCGTCTCCTAGCGGACCAGCTTCCAGGTGAGGCCGCGCCCCGTCACCACCGCACCGCTCACGAGCTTGAGCCCCTCGGCGCCGACGCCTTGGTGCACCTGCGGCGAGAAGTTGTACGTCCCGGTCGTCCCCGCGAAGCCTTTCATGGTCTCGATCGTGTCGCGGATCTTCACGCGGTCGGGGCCGGCCTTCGCCAGCGCCGCGATCAGCACACCGTACGCATCGGCGCCGGTCCCGCTGAAGTGGTTCGGCTTCGGTCCCTTCGCCGGGTACAGCCCCATCAGCGTGTGAATCGGCTTGTACGACGGATCGTTCTTCGGGACGAGGTCGGCGACGTCGATGTTCGTCGTCACGATGATCCAGCGCGACGACGACGCGCCTGCGGCGCGCAGGAACCCTTCGTTCACCGCGGGCGAGTCGGCGTACGCGGGCGTCGTGACGCCCTGGTTCACCATCGCCTTCGCGACCAGCGCCGAGCCGGGGTCCTGCGAGAACACGATGAACGCGTCGACGCCGGCGCCCTTGGCGCGGGTGATCTCGCTGTCGACGTTCGGCGCCGCCGGGTTGAAGCGCTCCGTGTCCGCGATCGCGATCCCGGCCGCCTTCGCACCGTCCTCGAGGATCTTCTGCGAGACCTGGCCGTAGTCGTCGATCGAGACGAACACCGCGATCTTGGCGACCTTGCGGCGCTTCATCTCGTCGAACAGCGCCTTCGCGCGGAGCGCGGTCGGGACGGGGAACTGGAAGACGTACGGCCGCGGCGGGTTCGAGAGCCGCGGGGACGACGCGAGCGTGAGGTCGACGATCTTCTTCTCGTCGGCGACCGGCGCGATCGCGAGCGAGGCCGGGGAGGCCGAGCTGCCGATGATGCCGACGACGTTCTTGTCGTCCGCGAGCTGCGAGAACGCGGCGCGCGCCTGCTGCGTGTTGCCGCCGTCGTCCTGCAGTTTGAGCTCGATCTTGTGGCCTTTGACGCCGCCGTGGCTGTTCGTGTACTCGACCAGCCGGCGAATCGCGTCGGCGGACGGCTGGCCGAAGTTCGCGCCTTCTCCCGATTCGGACAGGACGGCGCCGATGACGTACGGCGCGTTACCCTGCGCGCTTGGAATCGCCGTCGTCCCGGCGATGGTCAGCGCGACGGCGGCGCCGGTGATCGCGAGCGGACGGATGGAGGGGCGTGGGATCATGAAGACTCCTCTCAGAGAATGATGCTGACGCTGCCGACGGGGACCAGTGAGGTCATGTCGAGGGTCGCGCGCTTGGAGCGGATGCGCAGCCCGTTCTCACCCGAGACGAGCACGTAGTCGTAGCGGCCGACGTACCAGTCGCCGCGTTCGTTGCGAAAGCGCCAGACGGTGAACGCCGCGTTCACATGCAGCGTTCCGCCGGCGTCGCGCTCCACCATGACGTTGGTCACTTGGTGGCGCGTGCGCGAGGTGGGGTACTCGCGGTGCGCGTGCCGGCTCTTGAGCCGTTTCACGCGCGCGAGGATGCGCTCGTGATCGTCGTCGACGATCATCAAGTCCCGATCGGGATCGCCGTCCGGCGTGTCGTTCGCCGGAATCAGGTACGCGGCGTCGTCGGTGAACAGCGCGGCCCACTCGTCGAGCCGCCAGTCGTCGAGGAGCGCCGCCTCGCGGTAGAGGAAGCGCTCGACGTCGGCGTCGGTGATCTGGTCGGCGATCATGCGGTGACCGCCGCGAGCGGCTGTGCGATCAGCCGGTTCCAGCGCCGCCAGAACGTGCGCATCTGCAGCTCGTCGACCGGGCGCGGCTCGCGCAGCATCCCGCGCGAGATGTTGTTCCACTCGACGCCGTCGCACAGGAAGCCCTCCTGGCACGACTCGAGCGCCTCCATGTCGTCGGGGGTCGCGAAGCCGCCCGGCCCGAGGAAGGTGAGAAAGCTGTCGAGCCGCTTCGAGCGCAGCGAGGGCGACTCGCCGACCGGCGCCAGTTCCCACGCCGTGACCTTCATCTCGTCGGGCGCGACCGGCCAGAACGTGCGCACGGTGACGCCCATGACGTCGTTCACGACCAGGTTGGGGAAGATGAGCAAGTTGCGGCTGTGATCGCACATCCGCAGCGCGCGCTCCTCGCCGAACCGCGCCACGACGCCGGCGCGAACGCGCGTCATCTCCTCGCGCGTCTCGTCGCCGAACAGCGGCGACCAGCGGGCGAGCGGACGGCCCCACGGGGCGAGCTTCTCCGTCACGGCATGACCGTTCCCGAGATCGCGCGCGACGCCGACCGTCAGATACGACGACGCCGCACCGGTCGCCGAGGTCTCGATGCTCTTCCCCGAGCCCTTCTCGAGGTCGGCGACGTACTTGAAGTAGGTCTCATGCGTCGGGAGCGCATGGTAGCCGTCGAGGCTGTTCTCGCAGAGGAGCTTCCAGTTCGCGCGGATCGTGTAGTGATTCGAGCCGCGCACGATCTCGACGCCCTGCTCGGACGCGTCGATGATGAGGTCGAGGTATTCTTTCGCCCCGGCGAGGTAGCGCTCGAGCGGCTCCACGTCGTCGCGGAACGCGGCGAACACGAACCCGCGGTACTCCTCGGCGCGGACTTGCTTCAGGCCGTGCTCGGCGCGGTCGAACGCACCGCCGTAGCTGGCTTCGTCCGGGCAGCCGACGAGGTTTCCCTGGAGATCGAACGTCCAGGCGTGGTAGAAGCACTGCAGCGCCTTCGCGTTGCCGGCCGGCTGGCGGCAGATCGTCGCGCCGCGGTGCGTGCACGTGTTGTAGAACGTCCGGACCCGGTCGTCGCGGCCGCGCGCCATGAAGAGCGGCCGCCCGGCGACGTTTCGCCGGACGAAGTCGCCGGCCGAGCGGATCTCGCTCGTGTGGCCGACGTAGATCCATGACGCGTTGAAGACGCGCTCGCGCTCTGCGGCGAGAATCTCGGGCGAGGTCATCGTCGAGCGGTGCACGCGAAACACGCCGCGCTCGTCGTCGTCCTCGATCAGGCCGTCGAAACGGCGCTCGTTCATGGTGCTTTCCCCCGTTCGGCGTACCGCTGAGTGTAGGAAATCTGCTTCACATTGTCCAACACGGCAATATCACCCAATCAACAGGCCCGCAGGTGTTGCTGGACGTGCGCCGCCTGCGCGCGTTCATGGCGGTCGCCGAGCACCGCAACTTCACGCGAGCAGCCGAGCGCTTGGGAATCGCCCAGCAGCCGCTGAGCCAGCAGATCGCGCGCCTGGAGCGCGATCTCGGCGTCCGGCTCTTCGACCGCGACACCCGAAACGTCGCGCTCACCGAAGCGGGCGCCGAGGTCTACCGCGATGCGAAGGACCTGATCGCGCGGATCGAGGCGGCGCAGCGCAACGCGCAGCGCGCGGCGCGCGGCGAGATCGGACGCATCGTCGTCGGCGCGGGAAACTACGGGATCGATCACGCGGTCCCGACGATTCTGCGCGGCTTCCACGCGCGCTATCCCGGCGTCGAGATCGAGCTCTACGAGCACCACACCGCGGAGCAGCTCCAAGCGCTGCGCCGCGGCGAGATCGACGTCGCGTTCGCGATCGAGCCCGAGCTCGAGGACGACCTGCAGGCCGAGCGCATGCACGAAGAGGGCTTCGTGCTCATCCTCCCCGCCGGAAGCCCGTACAGCGGCGCCGAGCCGGTCGACCTCGCCGACTTTCGCGACGCGCGGTTTCTCGCGACGCCGCGCCATCTCTCCCCCGGCCTCGACGACCTCAAAGCGCGCGTCTTCCGCGACGCCGGGTTCACGCCCACGGTCGCCCAGTACGCGACGCAGATCTCGACGATGCTCGCGCTCGTCTCCGCCGGCGTCGGGATTCTGCTCACCCCCGCCGCGCTGCAATCGCTCTCGCGCCCCGACATCATCCACGTCCCCGTCGCAACGCCGCACCGCATCTCGATGCAGATGGTGACGCGCCGCGAACCACGCCCCGCCCAGGCCCTCCAAAACCTCCTCGAAGTAGCCCGCCAAACCCGCGAACAAGAACGCTGGCGCAAACCATAGCCCCCGTCATCGTGCGCCGCCCCACGTCATCGTGCGCCGCCCCCAATGTCATCCTGAGCCTGTCGAA
>DASWSC010000193.1:0-4067 GCA_036402855.1 Candidatus Elarobacter sp.
AGCGGGTCTTCCGGCTGTTCTTCGAGGTCTATGGCCTCGCGCTGCAGGATCCGAAGCGCTACTCCGAGTTTCTGCGTGGTGCGGTCGATGACTGGATCGCGTACCTCGGGGCGGCGAAGATCGACGAAGGCTACGGGAAACGTGATGCTCGCGCGATCGCGACCGTCATCCTCGCCGGCTACCGCGGGTTCTTGCTCGACCTCCTCGCCACCGCAGATCGCGCGCGGATTCAGCGCGCGGTGGATATTTGGATCCAGGCTCTGGACGCGATACCCGAACCGGAGAACGCTCGATGACGACCCCGGAAACCGTTGCCGACCCGACGATGGACATGAAACCGGCGCCGCCCGGGCGCGGGGCGCTGATCTTCGTGCTGGTCACGGTCGCGCTCGACATGGTCGCGCTCGGGATCATCGCGCCGGTGTTCGCGCCGCTGGTGGTGCACTTCATGGCGGGCGATACGCCCCGAGCCGCGGCGCTGTTCGCGGTGTTCGGGACGTCGTTCGCGCTGATGCAGTTCGTGGGCTCGCCGGTTCTCGGCGTGCTGTCCGATCGCTTCGGGCGCAAGCCGATCATCGTGCTCTCGAACGTGGGCCTCGGTTTGGACTACGTCGTGATGGCCCTCGCGCCGAATCTGGCGTGGCTGTTCGTCGGGCGCGTCGTTTCGGGAATCACCTCGGCGAGCGCAACCGCGGCCAGCGCGTACATCGCGGACGTGATTCCGCCGGAGAAGCGAGCCGGTGCGTTCGGGATGTTCGGCGCGGCCTTCGGCTTCGGGTTCATCATCGGACCGGCGATCGGCGGGTTCCTCGGCACGTACGGAGACCGCGTGCCGTTCTGGGCCGCGGCGGTGTGCAGCCTGCTGAACGCGCTCTACGGGATCTTCGTGCTGCCGGAATCACTCTCGCGAGACCGGCGCAAGGCGTTCACGCTCGCGCGCGCCAACCCGCTCGGCTCGTTGCGGCTGCTCCGGCGTCATCGCGAACTGTCGGGGCTGGCGACCACGAGCTTTCTGAGCATTCTGGCGTCGGTGTGCTTGCAGAGCACGTTCGTGCTGTACGCGATCTACCGCTATCACTGGGACTCGCGGATGATCGGTTTCTCGCTGGCGTTCGTCGGAATTTCGTCGTTCGTCGTTCAGGCGGCAGCGACGGGGCCGCTCGTCAAACGGCTCGGCGAACGGAAAGCCTTGTACACGGGCCTCGTTGCCGGTGCGGCCGGACTTGCGCTGTACGGGCTCGCGCCGAACGGAATTCTGTTCTTCATCGCGACGCCGATCTTGATGTTCTGGGGACTCGCGTCGGCCTCGGCACAGCAAGTGATGACGCGGCACGTCGCGCCGAACGAACAAGGCGAGCTGCAAGGCGCGATCGGAAGCATCCGCGGCTTGGCCTTCTTGATCGGCCCGTCGATCTTCTCGTTGACGCTCGCCGCCGCGATCGGACCGCTCAAGGACTACGGTCTGCCGGGAGCACCCTGGTTCCTCGCGGCGCTCGTGCTGCTCGCCGCCGCCATTCCGGCGCGCGCCGCGCTCCGCACCGAGCCCGTCAGATGAAGAAGCCGCCGGGTGACCGGCGGCTTCTCGCTATTCGCGGAAAGTAGTAGTCGCGCTCGACGCCGTCATAGCGGCCGGTGCGCATGCAGCACTTCTTGAAACCGGCGTCCGGAGCCGCAGATGCAAGGATCGTTGCGGCCGAGCTTTTCGAGCAGCTCTTTGTCGCCGTGCACGATCCGGTCGCCGCGCTTGACGCGCGTCTCGGACGGATAGCCGGTGCGCCGTTTGCTAGAGCGCGTAAAAGCTGGGCAGTTCGTCGTAGTCGTGTTGCATGATGAGCCTCCTCGCGAGCAACGACGCCGATCGTACACGACGGCTCGAGCGCCGTCAAGGGGACGCCTTCATGCGTCAAGCTTGTCTTGCGCGAACGATGGGTTGTTCGCCAAGTGAGGCGGGAGCAGCTACAGCTGCGACGCGGCGGCCTCGTCCACGAGCCAGCGGAGCGATCCGTCTCGGGGGTGGACGAGCTGGGCGGGGAACGCGTCGGGGTCGCGCGGGCCTTCGAGGACCGCGTGCAGCGCGCCGGCCTTTTCGGCGCCGCCGGCGGTGATCGCGACGTTGCGCGCGGCGTTGATCGCGCGCGGCGTCAGCGTGATGCGCCACTTGTCGAGCTGCGGGACGTAGTGCGCGATGCAATGCTTGTCGTTGTCCATGCCGGTCACGGTGCCGGGGAACAGCGAGGCGGTGTGGCCTTCGGGGCCCATGCCGAGCAGAACAAGATCGAGCCGTGGCTGCTCGCCGAGCTCCCGGCGGAGCACCGCGTCGTAGTCCGCTGCCGCGGCGCTCGGGTCGTCGTCGCCGCGCATGCGGTGGACGCGCCCGGGGTCGATGCGGAGCGGCTCGAGCAGGGTCTCGCGGTTCATCCGGTAGTTCGAGTCCTTGTCGTCGGGCGGCACACAGCGCTCGTCGCCGAACCAAAAGACCACCCGGGTCCAGTCGACCGCATCGCGCCGCGGCCGCGCGGCGAGCAACGCGTTCGCCGCGCGCGGCGTCGAACCGCCGGCGAGCGCGAGGTGCGCGAAGTCCCGGTCGGCGAGCGTCTCTCGCAGCACCTCGACGATATGATCCGCCGCGGCTTCTGCGAGCGCGGCCGCATCGGGGAGCACCGTCACGAGCTTGAGATCAGCCATCGTTCAGTCGGTCAGCGTCTGCGCTTGTGAACTGCCGAGTCGCGGTCCGGCGCTTGTCGATCAGCCATGGTCTAGCCGAGCAGCGTCCCCGCGCTTTGCAGCGCGGTCTCGAAGAGCTCGTCGGCGCCCGGCTCCAGGACCGCGCGCTCGAGCAGGCTTGCGTTGTCGATCGCGGTCAGGGGGAACAGATGCGACTCCCGCGCGTGGTCGCCTTCGACCCACAGCTTCAGCGCGCCGGGGTCGTCGGTCACTTCGCCGTGGTACCACGACGTCTCGCTGTCCAGGCAGATGCTCTGGATGCGCCGGATATCGCCCTCGCGCCGGCGGTGAAACGCGACCGCTTTGCCGCGCGCATCGCTGAACGTGTCACGGCCGGTCGGCCTCCAGCCGAGTCGGCTCGCCAGCCAGCCGCCGAGATAGAACGCCTCGGAGTCGGAACCGCTCGCGATGTGCAGCGCGCGAATCGTGTAGAGCTCCTCCGACAACCCCGGGTCGTCGAAGAAGTCGGCGATCGCATCCTGCCACGGGAGCAGCCGCATCCAGGCGAGGTCGCGCAAGACGACTTCGGGATGCTCGCGGTGAAAGCCGACGATCGCGCGCAACGCGGAGTCGTCGCGCGTGCCGCCCGAGGAGTCGAACAGCAGCGTCTGGACGTGCGGCAGCAACCCGAAGAAAATCTCGCGGCTGCTCTCCTGGCGGCCCGTCCACCACAGCAGCGTCGGAACGCTGGGCCGCGACAGCGCCGTGACGTAGCCGACGACGGTCGCGGCGTCCGCGCCGGAGACGTCGATGTCGACGCGCTCGCCTTGCACGGTATACGCCGCTTGCGCACCCTGCGGTGCGGTCGTCACGGTCGCATCGCCGGCGCGCACCCCGGTGTGGTCGAACACCAGCAGCAGCGACGGGTGCTTCTCGGCGAGCATCGACGCCCGCTCCAGCACCCAGTCGCGCCGCTCCGCGTCGTCGATCCAGACGATGAAGTTCAGCGTCGACGTGGAGAGCTTCGTCCCCGCGAGCTGTGCCCGGATCGCGTCGACCGACGTCGAGACGGTCGCGGACTCGAGGCTCATATCTTCCGCCACTCGCGATCGTCCATCACGAGCATGCGGTCCGAGGACTGGGGGCCTTGACTGCCGGCGTTGTAGTTGGGGAAGCTCTGGTCCTCGGTGTTCTGCCAGCGCTCGAGGATCGGCATCACGATCGTCCAGGCGCGCTCCACCGCGTCCCAGCGCGTGAACAGCGTCGCGTCGCCGCGCATCGCGTCGGCGATCAGCCGCTCGTACGCCGGTGCCGAGACGACGCCGAATCCCGTCCCGTAGTTGAAGTCCATCGAGACCGAGCGGATGTGCATCTTCGGCCCCGGCACCTTGGCGTTGATCCGC
>DASWSC010000194.1:0-7072 GCA_036402855.1 Candidatus Elarobacter sp.
CATAGGGCCCTGCGCCGCGCGCGCACACGAACGGTTCGCCGCCGACGCGGCGCCCCGCGCGCACCGGCGAGCTGGCGCCGGCCGCGAGCACGTCGTCGATCCGGGAGGGTGAGGGATGGATGATCGGCTCCTTCGGCGTGATGTCAGGCCGGCAAGGGATTCGGGCCCGGGCGGCGGCCGCCTGATCGCCGGGAGCCTCCCCCTAAATTCGGGGCGGACGGCGGGTGGTGCCCCGGTCTGACGATGTTCCCGTCTCGCCGGTGGGGCCACAATGGTGACGCTATGGAACACAAGGCAGCGAAACTCGGTACGGCGGTGGCCGCGGCGGTCCTCGGTCTGGGCATCCCGGCGCTCGCTTCCGCACAAGAAGTTCCTCAAGACCAGACGGACGACACCTCGCTGATGAGCTCGTCGATGATCGAGGACGCGAACGCGCCCGAGATGACGCCGATCTCCGACGCGATCGCGGCGATGAGCGACCGCACGCAGGCGCTCGCCACGCTGGGCTCGATCGCCGCCGACGACATCTCCGTCGTCTCGCTCGGTGACCTCGGCCTCACCGCCGAGCAGCGCTACACGCTGATGCAGAACGTCGACCCGTCGAACGCGGCGACGCTCCAGCAGACCCTCGGCAACGTGATCGTCGACGAGAACGGCGGGCTCGCCGGATACCAGCGCAGTCTCGCCGACCATCTGAAGCAGATGGGCATCGACCCGGCGAGCATCGTCGCGGTCGACGTCGACGGAGACGGCGCCGTCACGCTCTACGCGCAATAAGCCCGCAACGCCGGCGCATCCCCCCGCCGAGCGCGCACCGAGAACGAGGGCCTTCGTCGCCCTCGTTCTTTCGTTTCGCGCGCGCGACGCGCGGGGTACACCGGCGCCATGAGACGCGCGCTGGACGCGCTCGCGCTCTGGCTCGCGTTCAGCGGGATCGAGGCGGTGCTCGTCGGTAAGCTGGACCCGCAAGAGACGCCCGTCGGGATCGCGATCGCGGCGCTCGCCGCGCTCTGCGCGACCGCCGCGCTCGCGGTCGCCGGCGATCGGTATCCCGTCCCGCTCCGAGCCACCGCGGAGCTTCCGCGGCTGGCGTTCACCGTGCTCCGGGATACCGTCGCCGTCACCGGAGTGCTGCTGCGGGCGCTGCGCGGTGTCGCGCCGGAGGACCGGCTGGAGCGAATCCCGTTCGATCCGGGCGCGGACGACGCCGGGTCGGCCGTGCGCCGGGCGCTGATCGTCGCAGGCACGTCGGCCGGCCCGAACTCGGTGGTCGCCGACGCCGATCTCGAGCGCGGCACGCTGATCGTCCACCGGCTGGCACGATGAGCGTGTGGCTGCTCGCGAGCGCCGCGTTCATGCTCGGCCTCCTCCCGTGCGTGCTGCTCGCGGCACGGGGCGGCGTCGTCGACCGCCTCATCGCGCTCGAGCTGGCGAGCGTCTTCGCCGTGCTGGCGCTGTTGACGTTCGAGCAGGGCGAGCAGCGCCAGTCGTTCTACGATCTCTCGCTGGCGCTGGCGGTCCTCGCGTTTCCGTCGAGCTTGCTCTTCGCGCAGGTGTTCCGGCGATGGCTGTGAGCGCCGAGCACGCGACCATCACCGCGCTGCTCGCGCTCGCCGTCGTGCTCGAGCTGATCTGCTGCGCCGGGATCCTGGTGATGAGGACGCCGCTGCAGCGCTTGCACTACGTCGGCCCCGCGACGATGGTCGCCCCGGTCATCGTCGCGATCGCGGTCGCGGTTTCGAAGAACCCGCTCTCCGGGGCGGGGCTGAAGGCGATCCTCATCGCGGCGATCCTCGTCGCGTTCGGGCCCGCCCTCTCGCACGCGACCGGCCGCGTCGCGCTCGCCCGGCGCGGCCCGCAGCACACCGCACCGAGCCCGGCGGAGGGGCGGTGATGGAACAGGTCGTGCAGGCGATCGCGCTGGTCCTCGCGGCGCTCGTCGCGACCGTCGTCGTGCTCGCCCGCGAGCCGAAGCGCCAGATCTTCGCCTTCATGATCTACGGGCTCGTCCTGACGCTGCTCTTCGCCGCGCTGCAAGCGCCCGACGTCGCCCTCTCGGAACTCGCGGTCGGCTCGGTCGCGATACCATTCGCGGTCCTGGCGACGCTCGTTCGCATCGAGCACGGACCGAGATGAGCGCGCGCGCGCGAACCGCGATGACGGCCGCTTCCGGCGCGGTGCTGCTCGTTCTGACGATCCTCGGCTGCGCCGGGCTGCCGCCGTTCGGGCACTATCCCGGGCCGTACGGGATCCTCCTCAACCTGGTCGCGCCGCACGAGCGCCAAATCCCGAACATCGTCACCGCGGTGAACTTCGACTACCGCGGCGTCGACACGCTCGGCGAGGAGTACATCTTCTTCGCCGCCGTCGCCGGGATCGCGCTGGTGTTGCGCAACGATCGGAAGCGCACCACCGAGCAGCCGCTCCCGCCGAACCGGGAGCTTCACGGCGAGCGCCGTACCGACGCGATCCGCGCCTTCAGCGCGCTCGCCATCGCCGTGACCGTCGCGTTCGGCGTCTATCTCGCCATCCACGCGGCCCAAACGCCCGGCGGCGGTTTCCAAGGCGGCGCGATCACGTCGGGGATCGGGGCGCTGCTCTTCGCCGGCCTTGGCTATCGCACGCTCTCGCGCCTCGCCCCGCAGGCGCCGGCCGAGGCCGTCGAGGCCGTCGCGGCCGGCGCGTTCGCCGCGATCGGGCTCGCGACGCTCGTGGCGACCGGCGCATTTCTGCGGAACGCGCTTCCGCTCGGCGGGGAAGGCCAGCTCTTTTCGACCGGAACGATCGCGGTGATCAATCTCTGCGTCGCGGTCGAAGTGTGCGCGGGGTTCATCCTGCTCTTCCTCGAGTTCGCGCACGAGACGCGGATCGAGCGTCCGGAGCCGGAGAACCGATGATCGCATATCTGCCGTTCGCGGTCGCCGCCTGGATCTTCGTCATCGGCGTGTACGGGATGGCGACGAGCCGGAACTTGATCCACCTGATTCTGTGCCTGGCCGTCGCGCAGTCGGCGACCTATGTCCTGATCCTCGAAGTCGGCTACCGGCTCGGCGCGACGGCGCCGGTCTTCAGCGACGTGCTCCCCGGAACGCGCGCGGTCGACCCGGTCGTCGATGCCCTGACGCTGACCGACATCGTGGTCGGAGCGACGGTGACCGCGCTGCTGCTCGCGTTCGCGCTGCGGATCCACAAGCGCCGCAAGACGCTCGATCCCGAGCTGCTGCGGGGGATGGAGGGATGAGCCCCGACGGGCTGGCGCCGCTCGCGCTCGGGGCACCGCTCGCCTCGGCGGCGCTGTGCATGGCGATCGGTCCGTTCGTCCCGCGCCGCGTCCTCGACGCGATCGCGATCGCGACCGCCGCGTTCTCGCTCGCCGCGTGCATCATGCTCACCCAGGCCGCCGCGCAGGGGACCGTGGTCCACTGGTTCGGCGGCTGGACCCCGCGCCACGGGATCGCGCTCGGCATCGCGTTCACCGTCGACCCGATCGGCGGCGCGCTCGCGGCCTTCACGGCGTTCCTCACCACGGCGGCGCTGCTCTACGCGTGGACGTACTATGACGAGTCGGGTCCGCCGTTTCCGGCACTCATGCTCGTCTTCATGGCCGCGCTGATCGGCTTCTTCCTGACCGGCGACCTGTTCAACCTGTTCGTCTTCTTCGAGCTGATGAGCGTCGCCGCGTACGCGCTCACCTCGTACCGGACCGAGGACGACGCCGCGGTGCTCGGCGCGTTCGCGTTCGGCGTGCTGAACAGCATCGGCGCCTTCCTGATCCTGCTCGGCATCGCACTGCTCTACGGCCGGACGGGCGCGCTCAACATGGCGCAGCTCGCACATTCGCTCGGCCCCAGGGGGACGCCGCTGGTGATCGCGTTCGCGTTCATCGCCGCCGGGCTGCTGGTGAAGGCGGCGCTGGTCCCGTTCCACTTCTGGCTGGCCGACGCGCACGCCGTCGCGCCGACGCCGCTGTGCGTGCTCTTCTCGGGGATCATGGTGCAAGCCGCGCTGTACGCGCTCGCCCGCGTGTACTGGAGCGTCTTCTCCGGGACGCTGCATCCGTACGAGCTCAAGCTGCGCGGCGTGCTGATCGCGTTCGGGCTGCTCACGGCGTTCACCGGCGGGATCATGTGCTTCGCGCAGCGTCACTTCAAACGGCTCCTCGCCTTCTCGACGATCGCGCACACGGGGATCCTCGTCTGCGCGTTCGCCCTGTTCAGCGCGCGCGGGATCGCCGGGATGCTCGCGTACACGATCGGCCACGGGCTCGCGAAAGCCGGGCTCTTCATGTGCAGCGGGATCCTGCTGAACCGGCTCGGCAGCGTCGACGTGGAAGCGCTCCGCGGCAAGCTGCGCGGGCGCGTGTGGGGCACGGCCGCGATCGCGCTCGGCGCGTTCGCGCTCGCGGGCCTGCCGCCGTTCGGAACCTTCCTCGGCGGCTCGCTGATCGAGGAAGGCGCGCACGAAGCGGGGCTCACGTGGCTCCCCTACGCGCTCATGGTCGCCGCCGCGCTCACCGGCGGCTCGGTCCTCAACGCGCTCGGCCGCATGGCGTTCGGCTGGGGACCTCCGCCCGACCCGCAGGCGCATACGCCGGTCCATGAAGCTCCCGAAGCGCCGAAGAGCGGCTTCCCGTTCATGATGTACGGACTCTCCGCGCTGCTCATCGTCTGCTCGTACGCGATCGGCCTCGTCCCGAACGCGGGCGGCGCGGCGCTCGCGGCCGCGGGGCCGTTCGTCGATCTGACCGGCCAGTTCTTTCGGGTGCTGAACGGCTCGCCGACCCAGCCGCTCGCCGTCGTCCCGGCGGCGCCGTCCGCGGCGGCGATCGCGACGAGCGCGACGGCGGCGGTGCTCGCGGTGCTGTTCGCCGCGGTCGCGCTCTTCGCGCACCGGTTCCCGTCCGGCGGAGCGATCGTGCGCGCGCTCGCCGTCCTGCTCACGCCGCTGCGGCGGCTGCACGACGGCGTCGTGACCGACTACGTCGCGTGGCTCGCCGCCGGAACCGCGACGCTGGGCGCGGTGCTGGCGGCGCTGTCGCGCTGATGCATGGGCCCGGAAGGCGCGGCCAGAATCACGCCCTGCCATGATGAGCCCCGCCGCCTACCGCGCCGATCACGTCGGAAGCTTTCTCCGCCCGAAAGAGCTGCTCGAAGCGCGCCGGTCCGGCGCCGATCCCGAGACGCTGCGCGCGCTCGAGGACCGCGAGATCCTGCGGGTCCTCGAGAAGCAGCGCGCGCTCGGCTTCGGCGTCTTCACCGACGGCGAGTTCCGCCGGGGCGGCTTCATGACCGACCTGACCGACGCGGTCGAGGGATTCGACGAAGGCGAGGGCGTCGCGCGCTCGTGGAACGCGGCGGGGACGGCGACGACCGTCGCGCCGAGCGCAGTGAAGGGGATCGTCACCAGCCGGCTCCGCCAGGTCCGGCGGCTGACGGCGCTCGAGCTGCCGTTCATGAAAGAGCACAGCCCCGGTCCGATCAAGATGACGCTTCCCAGCGCGACGCAGTTTCCGGCGATCTCGTACAAGAAAGGGATCAGCGACCGCGCGTACGCCGATCACTCGGCGTTTCTGCAGGACGTCGTCGCGATCGTGAAGTCGGAGACGGAGCACCTCGCGAGCGAAGGCGTGGCGTACATCCAGATCGACGCGCCGCGGTACAGTTACTACCTCGATCCGAAGTGGCGCGACTTTCTGCGCGCGGAGTTCGGCGAGCCCGACGCGCTGCTCGACGAAGCGATCGCCGCCGACAACGCGTGTTTCCGCGCGGCGCGCCGGCCGGGCGTGACGCTCGCGATCCACCTCTGCCGCGGCAACAACCGCAGCCAGTGGTACGCCTCCGGCGGCTACGACGCGATCGCCGAGAAGCTGTTCAACGAGCTCGACGTCGACCGATTCCTGCTGGAGTACGACGACGAGCGCTCGGGGACGTTCGAGCCGCTGCGCTTCGTCCCCAAGGGGAAGACCGTCGTCCTCGGGCTGGTCAGCTCGAAGCAGCCGGCCCTCGAGAGCCCGGACGAGCTGGTCCGGCGCGTCGAGGACGCGAGTAGGTACGTCCCACTCGAAAGCCTCGCGCTCAGCCCGCAGTGCGGCTTCGCCTCGATGGCCGAAGGCAATCTCCTCACCGAGGACGACCAGTGGGCGAAGCTCGAGCTCGTCGCCTCCACCGCGCGCAGGGTCTGGGGCTAAGCGACGACGATCGCGCCGGCCGTCCTGCTCGCGGCCGCGTTCTACGCGTGGGGCGTCGTGCGCGTGCGGCAGGCGCGCCGAGCGTTTCCGCCGTTCGCGATCGCGGCGTTCGTCGCCGGACTCGTCGTCGTCGCCGCGTCGCTGCTCGGGCCGCTCGACGCGCTCGCCGAGGACTCGCTGGCGTGGCATATGGTGCAGCACCTCGGGCTCGTCTCAGTCGCCGCGCCGCTGCTGCTGCTCGGTGCCCCGCTACGGCTCGCGCTCGCCGTGCTGCCGCCGCGGCCGGCGACCGGGCTGGCACGCGCGATGAACGCGCCGCTCGTCCGCGTCGTGACGCATCCCGTCTTGGCGTGGACGCAGTTCGCGCTCGTCCTGTACGGAACGCATTTTTCTCCGCTCTACGAAGCGGCGCTCGAGCACGCGCCCGTGCACGCCGCCGAGCACGCGCTCTACCTCACGTCGGCGGTCGTGTTCTGGCAGCCGCTCCTGGCGGTCGCGCCTGCGCCGCATGCGCCGCCGCACGCCGCGCGCATTCTGATGCTGTTCCTCGCCCTGCCGATGAGCGCGTTCCTCGGGTTCGCGTTCTGGGTCGGCCGCACGGTGATGTACGCGCACTACGCTGCACGTGCGAACGCGCTCGGCGACCAGATGAACGCCGGCGCCGTGATGTGGCTCGCCGGCGGCGCCCCGCTGTTCCTCGCCGTGCTGTGGTGCGTCGCCGACTGGGGCGCGCGAGAGCACCGGCTCGCCGCCGCTTCGGACGCGAACCCGCCCTAGACGGCGAGCACCGCACCGACGGCCGTCGCGATCTTCGCCGAAAGCGGGACGTACGCGCGCCGCCCGAACACGTCGTACCCGTTCGCCTCGATGCGCCCGAGGATTCCG
>DASWSC010000195.1:0-8744 GCA_036402855.1 Candidatus Elarobacter sp.
CTTCGGGTTCGCCGACGACACGCCGGAGATGACGCACCGCCGCCTGCGGCAGGCGAATCTCTTCGGCCCGGCGGGGTACGTCTCGGCCGACGACGGCGAGGTGATCGAGTTCTCGCAGCGCGGCTTCGCGCAGGGGGCGGACGGCGCGACCGTGTGCGAGCTGGACGGGCGCGGGCGCGGCGGCGCCGACCACAACGTCACCGAGACGCTGATCCGCTCGATGTACGGCTACTACCGCGAGGTGATGGAGCTGTGAGCGCGGGGCTCGCTGCGGCGGTCTCCGTGGAGGACCGTCTGCGCATCGAAGAGCTGTACGCGCGCTACGCTGCGTGCATCGACGACGCGCGCTTCGAGGAGTGGCCGGACTTCTTCACCGACGAGTGCGTCTACCGCATCGTGCCGCGCGAGAACTACGACCGGGGCTTGCCGCTGGCGACCCTTTCGTTCGAGAGCAAGGCCATGCTGCGCGACCGCGTCTACGCGATCACCGAGACGCTGTTCCACGAGCCGTACTACCAGCGGCATCTGGTCTCCGGGATTCTGGCGGAGCGCGACGGCGCCGGGTTCCGCGCGCGCGCGAATTATGTCGTCGTCCGCACGAAGGCGGGCGCGCTCTCCGAGGTCTACAACGCGGGGCGGTACGTCGACCGCATCGTGGACGAGGACGGGAATCTGCGCTTCAGCGAAAAGCTCTGCGTCTTCGACAGCGAGCTGATCGCGAACTCGCTGATCTACCCGATCTGATGGCCGGCGATCCGTCGGCCGGGCTGCCGTTCCGCGAGTCCGTCCGCGCCGGCGACACCGTGTACGTTGCGGGCCAGATCGGTCTCGACCCGCAGACGCGCAAGCCGCCGGAGGACCTTCGCGAAGAAGCGCGTCTGGTGATGGAGCGCGTGCGCGGCGTCCTGCAGCGCCAAGGCATGACGATGGCCGACCTCACCATGGTCACCGTGCACGCGCCGAACGTCGAAAGCGACTATGCGGCGTTCAACGACGTGTACGTCACCTTCTTCGACGGCCCGTACCCCGCACGCGCCTTTCTGGGCTCCGGCCCGTTGCTGTTCGGAGCGCGCTTCGAAGTGACGGCGATCGCAGGGAGAGCTCGACAGTAGATGGGCTTGTCCGGAAGGGCGCTTCGCGCGGCGAGGGGATCTCTGCGGCTAGCGAACTAGGAAGCGATGGGGGGCGCGCGCGGCTATCGGGTGATCCTCGAGCCCGATGAAGGCACACTGCGGTGCGTCATACCGGCATTTCCGTCAATCTTCACGTTCGGTACGAGCCGACAGCACGCATTGGCGATGGCGAAAGAAGCGATCGAGCTCGAGATAGACGTCCTTCGCGAGCGAGGACGGACGATTCCGGAAGCGGACGTCGACATATGCCCTGGTTGTGCCAGCCGGATGGGCCTCGAATGAGTCTTGGTTCCTCTGACCTAATTCGTTCGGTATGAAGCTGATTGCCGGTATCGCCGCTCTCTCGGTCGCGGTCGGGCTCGGCCTGGGCACCGCGCCGGCGGCTTGCGCGGCCGCCGATCCGGTTGAAACCGTCACGTTCGAGTCGGGCGGCGCGAAGCTCGTCGGGACGCTGCGGCGGGCGCCCGGAGCCGGACCGCACCCCGCGATCGTGCTCCTCTCGGGGACGGGGCCGGCGAAGAAGGACGGCCCGGCGTTCCGGCCGCTTTTCGCGCCGTTCGCGGCCGCGGGCTACTCGGTATTCGCCTACGACAAACGCGGCGTCGGCGACTCGCCGGGGCGCTTCGATCCGTACCAGACGGTCGAGAGTCTCGCCGCCGACGGGATTGCGGCGATTCACGCGCTGCAGCGGCTGCCCGGGGTCGACCCGCGACACGTCGGGGTGTGGGGCGTCAGCCAGGGCGGCTGGGTCGGTCCGCTGATGGCGAGCAGGTCGTCCGATGTCGCCTTCGTCATCAGCGTCTCCGCGTCGGGTGCGACCGCGGGCGAGGTGGAGATGTTCCAGCGCGGCAGCCAACTGCTCGCGAAAGGCTACAGCGCCGCGGACGCCGCCGACGTCACCGCGTTCAGGCGCGTGCTGTGGGCGTACTACGGCACCGGGGTCGGACGCGACGCCGCGCAGGCCGCGCTCGAGCGCGCGAAGAGCCGGCCGTGGTTCGGCGATCTGAAGTTCGATGCGACGCTCGGCACTCCGGAGACCATCGACCCGGGGCTGCGCGAGTTCATGCGGCAGATGCTCTACGACCCGGCGCGAACCGCGGAGCAGGTCACGGTCCCCGTTCTCGTGGTCTTCGGTGCGAAGGACAGCCTGGCGCCGGTCGGCGACGGCGTGGCGCGGCTGATGCTCGCGTACGCACGCGCGAAGAACGCACGAGCGGAGTTCGCCGTCTTCCCGAGCGCGGGTCACGGTTTGCAACTCGTCGCCGGCGATTCAGAATGTCACGAATGCTTCGAGAAGGATCTCGAGGCGGGCCGATACGTCGCCGCGCCGGGCTACTTCGAACGAATGACCGCGTTCCTCGCACGCATGCGGTAAGGGACACCGCTCGGGACGTAGGGCGCTTTCCGGACAGCTCCGAAGGACGGCCACCGTCATGACGTCACGCGCCCGCTTCCTCGGCGCGCTCGCTGCCGGAACGGCCGCGAGCGCGTTCCCGACCGCGATCTTCGCTCAGGCGCGCAAAGCGCTCTCGATCGGGTACGTCCCCTCGACGCTGTTCGCGCCGGTCTTCATCGCGGCCGAGAAGGGCTATCTCCGCGAGGCGGGATTCGATCCGAACCTCTCGCCGATCACGGCCGGCGCCGACTCGATGAGCCTGGTCGCGCAAGGTCAGATCGACGTCGCCGCGGCGGCGCTCTCGGCCGCCTTTTACAACGCGGTGAACCGGGGGCTCGAAGTCAAGTACGTCGCCTCCACCGGCTACCAGCCGCGCCGCGGACGGCCGTCGGCGCTGCTGATCCGGCAGGATCTGTACGACGGCGGGCTGCGCGTCCCGGGGCTCAAGGGAAAGAAGATCGGCTGGATCGGCAACAACGGTGCCGCGTCGGCCTACTACGTCGCGCGCATCTTGCGCAAGGACGGCTTGCGGCTGACGGACATCGAGTCGCTCAACATCCCGAACCCCGAGCAGCAGACGGCGCTCGAGCGCAAGGCGATCGACGCGCTGTTCACCTCGGCGCCGTTCAGCGAAGACTTCGCGCAGAAGCGGCTCGCGACGATCGTCGCTTCGCCGCCGCCCGGGATCGCCGGATCGGGGATCTTTTTCGGCCCCTCGCTGCTGCGGAATCACGAGAGCGCGAGCGCCGTGATGAGCGCGTTCCGCAAAGCGGCGGCCGAGATCGTCGGAAACGGGTTCTTCGCGCCGGCGAACGTCGAGACGTACGCCAAGTACACGAAGCAGCCCGTCGAGATCATTCGGGCGGCACCGCGCTATGACTTCAAGCCCGACCTGCGCATCGATCAGGGGACGCTCGAGGACATGCAGCGCGAGTTCGTCGCCGACAACATCCTCACGTACAAGCAGCCGCTGAACGAAGTCCGGCTGGTCGCGCGCTTCTAAGGCAAGGCCGGCGTTCGTCCGCGCAGCGGGCGCCGGGGCCCCGGACCCGGGCCGATCGTGGCGGCCTCGCTCCGCCAGCCGAGCGCGCCCGACGCTCGACGAGTAGAGCGCTCGGGGCGTGACGAACCCGGACGTCTATGGAGCTCGTGCGGGGCGGCCGCATCGCCACGATCGACGGTCTGCGCGGCATCGCGATCGCTATGGTCGTGTGGTTCCATCTCTGGCAGATCACGTGGCAAGCCGCGGTCGTACCGTTCGTCAACGTCTCGCTGCAGCCGATCGCGGAGACCGGTTTCCTCGGCGTCGCGCTGTTCTTCTTCATCTCCGGTTTCGTCCTCACGCTTCCGTACGCGCACGCTCACCTCGCCGGCGCGCCGGCGCCGTCGCTGCGCCATTTCGCCGGCCGCCGCTTCCTGAAGATCGTCCCCTCGTACGTGCTGGCGATCGCCGTGCTGCTCGCGGCCGGCGCCCAAACCTATCCGCGTTTCGCCGACGCCGTCAAGGATGTCGTCTTCCACCTCGTGTTCATCCACGATTGGTTCGCCGCGACGAACGCCTCGATCGACGGCGTGATGTGGTCGCTCGGCGTGGAGATCCAGTTCTACGTCGTCTTTCCGGTCCTCGTGCTCGCATTCGTCCGCAAGCCGCTGCTCACCGCGATCGCCCTCTTCGCGATCGCCAACGCATGGCGCGTGTGGTGCATGCTCTCGGATCACTATTACTACGAGCAGCGGCTCGCACAGCTCCCCGGGTACGTCGATTTCTTCGCGGCCGGGATGCTGGGCGCGTTCGCGTACGTCGCGATCGCGACGCGGCGGCCGGGCCTGGCCCGGCGGAAGTGGGCGTTCACCGTGCTTTCGGTCGCCGGTTTCGTGGCGCTGTGGCTCCTCATGGTGAACTGCTACGAGCACCGCTTCGATCCGGGCTGGCCGCAGCTCTGGGTCGTCGAATGGCGCTCCGCGGTCGCGCTCGCGTGCTTGGCGATCGGCCTCGGCTCGCTGTTCGCGTTTCGCGCGTACCAGGTCGTGCTCGCGAACCGCGCGCTGCTGTTCCTCGCGGCGATCTCCTACAATCTGTACCTGTGGCACCAGCCTGTGGCGCGCGTGCTGCTCAACCTTCACCTGCCTCCGTACGCGACGGCCGACGTGCACGACGACCGGCATTGGATGGTGGCGTACTGGTTCGTCGCGATCCCCGTCGCGCTCGCCGTCTCGGCAGGCTTGACGTTCGCGTTCGAACAGCCGATCCTCAACGCGGGAAAACGCCGGCGCGCCATGCGGCCGACGCCGATGCCGATCGCCCCGGAGACCGTCGCGGAGACGTAGCCCTGCGGCGCCGAGAGGGACCGGCACGTTCGGGTCCGATATTGGTCGCATGAAGATCGCGGTCCCGAAGGAACGCGCGCCCGGTGAACGACGCGTCGCGCTCGTTCCCGAGATCGTCGCGAAGTTCGTCAAGGCTGGGCATACCGTCACCGTCGAGCGCGACGCGGGGACCAGCGCGGGGTACACGGACGCCGCGTTCGAGGCAGCCGGAGCCGCGCTCGCCTCCGACGCACCGAGCGCCTATGCCGGTGCCGACGTCGTCGCTCGCGTCGCGAAGCCGTCGGACGCGGAGCTGGAGGGAATCCGCGCCGGAACCGCACTCGTCGGCTTCCTCGCGCCGCTCGGCGACCCGCGCTCCGTCGAGCGCTACGCCGAACGCGGGATCACCGCGCTCTCGATGGACGCGATTCCCCGCACGACCAAGGCGCAGGCGATGGACGCGCTCAGCTCGCAGGCGAACATCGGCGGATACAAGGCCGTGCTGCTCGCGGCGAGCCACCTGCCGAAGTTCTTTCCGATGCTGACCACCGCCGCGGGGACGATCCCACCGGCGAAGGCGCTGATCATCGGCGCCGGCGTCGCGGGGCTGCAAGCGATCGCGACGGCGCGGCGGTTGGGTGCGGTCGTCACCGCGTACGACACGCGCGCGGTCGTGGCGGAGCAGGTCCGTTCGCTCGGCGCGAAGTTTCTCGACATCGACGTCGGCGAGAGCGGCGAAGGCCAGGGCGGGTACGCGAAGGAGCTCTCACCGGAGGCGCTCGCCAAGCAGCGCGCCGCCATGGTGAAGGCGATCGGCGGGAGCGACGTGGTCGTCACGACGGCTGCGGTGCCGGGACGGCGCGCGCCGATCCTCGTCACGGCCGAAGCCGTCGCCGCGATGGCGCCGGGGAGCGCGATCGTCGACCTCGCCGCCGAGACCGGCGGAAACGTCGAGGGCACCGCGCCCGGGCAAGTCGTCACGAGCGCGAACGGCGTGACGATCGTCGGGCTGCTGAATCTTCCCTCGACGCTCCCGTTCGACGCGAGCCGGCTGTACGCGCGCAACGTCCAGGCGCTGCTGGACTACGTCACCAAAGACGGCGCGCTCGCGCTCGATCCCGACGACGAGATCGTCGCCGGAACCACCCTCACCCGCGACGGCAAGATCGTTCACGAGCCGACGCGTGCCGCGCTCACCGGAGGAGCCGCGTGATCTCTGCCCACCTGCTCGCCGAGCTGACGGTCTTCATCCTGGCCGTCTTCGTCGGGTTCGAAGTCATCTCCAAGGTGCCCACGACGCTGCACACCCCGCTGATGTCGGCGACGAACGCGATCCACGGCATCGTCCTGGTCGGCGCGCTGCTGGTCGCGGGGACGGTGGACACGCCGTTCGCCGGGATCGGCGGATCGGTCGTCGGGTTCTTCCTCGTGCTCCTCGCGTCGCTGAACGTGTTCGGCGGTTACACCGTCACCGAACGGATGCTGGAGATGTTCCGGCCGAAAAAACGGCCGGCGCCGCAGCCGCCCGCGGAAGGCCCGCGATGAACGCCGCTGCGACGGCGCTCGCGAATCCGGTCGACATCGCGTACCTGATCACCGGCGTCCTGTTCATCCTCGGGCTGCGCTATCTGAGCTCGCCGAAGACGGCGGTCCTCGGCAACCGCCTGAGCGCGGCCGGAATGCTGCTCGCCGTCGTTGCGACGCTGACGCAAGGGATCGTCAACTGGATCGTCATCGCCTCCGCGCTCGTCGTGGGAGCGGCGGTCGGGATCATCTCGGCGCAGCGCGTGAAGATGACCGCGATGCCGCAGATGGTCGCCGCGTTCAACGGCGCCGGGGGCGGCGCCGCGGCGCTGGTGGCGGCGGGCGAGCTGCTGAAGTACGTCAACTCCGGCACCCCGATCACCTACGACGTCTCGTTCACCAGCGTGCTCTCGGCGGTGATCGGCGCGCTCTCGTTCGCCGGCTCGATCATCGCGTTCTTGAAGCTGCAAGAGCTGATGACGGGACGCCCCATCACGTATCCCGGGCAGCAGGTCGTGAACGCGCTGATCCTGCTCACGATCGTCGTCTCCTGGGGGCTGGTCGTCGCGGGCGTGCAGCCGGTGCTGCAGTGGTTCTGGATCGCGCTCGGCGCCTCGCTGCTCCTCGGCGTGCTGTTCGTGCTGCCGATCGGCGGCGCCGACATGCCGGTCGTCATCTCGCTGCTGAACTCGTTCACCGGCCTGGCGGCGGCGTCGACCGGCTTCGTGCTCGGCAACAACGTCCTCATCATCAGCGGCGCGCTGGTCGGCGCGTCGGGGACGCTCCTCACCGTGCTGATGGGCAAAGCGATGAACCGCTCCATCACGAACGTGCTGTTCGGAGCGTTCGGGGCGGTGAAGCCGGGCGCCGCGGCGGCGGGGACGAGCGGCGGGCACAACGTTCGCTCGGTGAGCGCCGACGACGTCGCGGCGATGCTCGCGTACGCGAACGAAGTGATCGTCGTTCCCGGCTACGGGATGGCGGTCGCGCAGGCGCAGCACTCGATCCGCGAGCTCGCCGACCAGCTCGCGAAGAAGGGCGTCGAGGTCAAGTACGCGATCCACCCGGTCGCGGGCCGCATGCCGGGGCACATGAACGTGCTGCTCGCGGAAGCGAACGTTCCGTACGAGTCGCTGTACGACATGGACGACATCAACCCGGAGTTCGAACGGGCCGACGTCGCGCTCGTGGTCGGCGCGAACGACGTCACGAACCCGGCCGCTCGCGACGACAAGACCAGCCCGATCTACGGGATGCCGATCCTCAACGTCGACAAGGCGAACAACGTGGTCGTCCTCAAGCGCTCGATGGCGTCCGGCTTCGCCGGGATCGACAACCCGCTCTACGACGATCCCAAGACGGTGATGCTTTTCGGCGACGCGAAGAAATCGATCGACGGCGTCGTCGCCGGCGTGAAAGCGTTGTAGCGAAGCGGCAGTGATCCTCGCCGCGGTGCTCTCGGCGTGGCTGCAGTACGCCGCGGACGGCGCACCGCAGGCGCGCGCCGTCGTGAGCGACGCGATCTGTCCGAACGTCGTTGCGGACGGCGTGACGACCGCGATGGCGGAGCGCGCGGGGAAGTCCGAGCAATTCCCCGACCTCGTCTGCGTGGCGCGCGTCCCGGTGGGCGCGCGACGTATCCGCATCGGCGAACGCGACTTGCCGCGGCCCGCGGCGAACCCGCGCACCATCGTCGTACTCGGCGATACGGGGTGCCGGCTCAGCCCGGTGCTCGCGCAGTCGTGCAACGATCCGAACGAATGGCCGTTTCCGGTGAGCGCGCGCGCGATCACTGCGCTGCATCCCGATCTGGTCGTGCACGTCGGCGACTATCTGTACCGCGAAAGCGCGTGCCCGCTGCTGGCCCGCTGCGCCGGCAGCCCGCACGGCGACGACGCACCCGCCTGGTTCGCCGACTTTCTGACGCCGGCGGCCCCGGTTTTCGCCGCGGCACCGGTCCTGCTGCTGCGCGGAAACCATGAGGAATGCGCTCGGAACGGCGCCGGCTGGTTCCGCTACCTCGAGCCGCACGCGACCACGGCCTGCAGCAGCGGAACGGAGCCGTACGAAGTTGCGCTCGGCGATCTCGACATCGTTGCGTTCGATTCCGCCGCGGCGGAAGACCGCAAAGCGGATCCTGCCCGTGCGCCGTCGATGCGGCGCCAGTTCGCGGCGGTGCGCGCGATGGCGGAGGCGCCCCACGTCCCCCCGGCCGGGATGCGCGCTCCGCAGTTCCGGACGCTGCGCTGGTTCGTGACGCACCGTCCGCCGTACTTGAACGACGACGAGCGCAGCGCGATGGGCGACGCGCTCGCGCGGTTCGACACCGTCCTGGCCGGGCACATCCACTTCTTCGCCGCGCTGAACGTTGCGTCGATGCCGCC
>DASWSC010000196.1:0-5939 GCA_036402855.1 Candidatus Elarobacter sp.
CACGCTGCCCGGCGCGCCGCCGCCGCCGGAGACGTTGAGCGTCAGGTCATCGTTTCCGCCCGAGTGCACGACCCACGCGCCGGCGTCGGGCGCGCCCCCGACGCGCCAGGACGACCACACGTCGAACGCGCTCGGGTCCGCCGTGAAGACCGCACCGCCGCCCGGCGTCGTCCGCATCACCATGCTGAGCGCCTCGTTGACGAAGACGGCTCCCCGCGGGACGACGCCGTCGATCCGGTACGTGCCGCTCCACAACTGCTCGGTCGAGGCGGTATCGTCCGCGCCGCCCGGCGGCTGCAGCGTCAACTGGCCGCCCGCGTCGGTGAGGCTCGCGCTCACCAGCAGACCCTGCGCCGACATCGGCGCGAACGTGTAGTCCCACGGGAAATCGTCGTAGCCGGCATCCTGGAAGGTCCAGATCTCGTTCGGCTGCCCGTTTCCCCATCCGTCGTACGCGATGACGGCGCTCCCGGGCGGATACGGCCCGGTCCCGGCGACGTTCAGGTTCACGCTCGAGCTCGACGTTGAGCGCACCGCGAGCGCGCTGCCGCCGGTCGCGACGTTCCAGGTCGTCGCCGCCGAAAGGCCGTCTTTGTACGACACCAGCGTCAGCGGGGTCGTGCCGCCGCCGGCGTTCCGCAGGCTCAGGACCGACGGGTTCCCCAACGCGACGCTGCTCGCGCTGGCCAGACCGAAGTCGCCGCTCGTGATGTCGTAGACGAGCGACCAGTAGCACTGGATCGTCGCTTCGCTCGCGTCCTGAACGACGATCGAGCCGTCGTCCATCGCCGCGAGCGCCAGCGTCTCGCCGTTCGGTCCGGTGCATCCCGGAGAGATGATGTAGCCCAAGGGGAACCTCCGTCTGAGAACCCGGGCCGCCGCCCTTCGCGCGCGGATGAACAGGAAACCTTGCGCCAGCCCGGTGAGAAGCGGGAATGGACCCGAATCCCGAGCGCGCGCGGATCGACGCCGCATCGCGGCGCGCCGAGCACTGGCGCCGCTGGGGTCCGTATCTCAGCGACCGGCAGTGGGGGACGGTTCGCGAGGACTACAGCGCCGACGGCAACGCGTGGGACTACTTTCCGTTCGAGATGGCGCGGCTGCGCGCGTACCGCTGGGGCGAGGACGGAATCCTCGGAATCAGCGACAACCATCAGCGCCTTTGCTTCGCCCCGGCGTTCTGGAACGAGCGAGACGAGATCATCAAGGAGCGCTTCTACGGGCTCGGCGGACATCAGGGCAACCACGGCGAGGACGTCAAGGAGTACTGGTGGTACCTCGACGCGGTTCCGTCGCACGCGTACCTGAAAGCGCTCTACCGCTACCCGCAGCAAGCCTTTCCGTACGCGCGGCTGCGGGAGGAGAGCGCGCGGCGCGGCCGGGACGCGCGCGAGTTCGAGCTCGCCGACACCGGGATCTTCGACGGGGGCGCCTACTTCGACATCACCGTCGAGTACGCGAAGCGCGACGTCGACGATCTCCTCGTGCGCATCACCGCCACGAACCGCGGGCCCGGCGCCGCCCCGCTCCGGCTGGTGCCGCAGCTCTGGTTCCGCAACGAGTGGTCGTGGAAAGCCGGCGTGCCGCGCCCGTCGATCCGCGAGGACGCCGCCACCGGCGCGCTGCTGGCCGAGCACACCACGCTCGGCGCGCGCTGGGTGTTCAGCGACGGCGGCGAGACGGAGCGGTTGTTCACCGAGAACGAGACGGACTTCGAGCGCGCCTTCGGCGTGCCGTCACCGTCGCCGTACGTGAAAAGCGGGATCGACCGCGCCGTGCGCGGCCTCGACCGCGACGGCGTCAACCCGGCGCGAACCGGTTCCAAGGCGGCGCTCCACTACCGGCTCTCGCTCGAGCCGGGGGCGACGCACACCGTCCGCCTGCGGATCACCGACGACGCGGGAAGCTCCGGCGTCGATGCGGAGTTCGACGCGACGTTCGAGCGCCGCGCCGACGAGGCGGACCGCTTCTACGCCGCGCTCGCCCGCGCTCCGCTCGACGAGGACTCCGCGGCCGTGCAGCGCCGCGCGTTCGCCGGGATGGTGTGGTCGAAGCAGTTTTACAACTACGTCGTGCGCGACTGGCTCGACGGAGATCCGCTCACGCCCGCGCCGCCCGCCTCACGCAAGCTCGGCCGCAACGCCGCGTGGAGGCATCTCTACAACGACGACGTCCTCTCGATGCCGGACACCTGGGAGTACCCCTGGTACGCCGCCTGGGACCTCGCCTTCCACGTCATCCCGTTCGCGCTGATCGACGCGGACTTCGCGAAGCGGCAGCTCACCCGGCTCACCCGCGAGTGGTACATGCACCCGAGCGGACAGCTCCCCGCGTACGAGTGGGCGTTCGACGACGTGAACCCGCCGGTTCACGCCTGGTCCGCGCTGCGTCTCTACAAGATCGAGGCGCGGCTCAACGGCGGCGCGGGCGACTACCGTTTCCTCGAGCGCGTCTTCCAAAAGCTGCTGATGAACTTCACCTGGTGGGTGAACCGCAAGGACGTCGCCGGGCGCAACGTCTTTCAAGGCGGCTTCCTCGGGCTCGACAACATCGGACCGTTCGACCGCGGGAAGGCGCTCCCAGCGGGCGCGTCGCTCGCGCAGAGCGACGGCACGTCGTGGATGGCGGTGTACGCGCTGAACATGCTCGCCATCGCGATCGAGCTGGCGAAGGTCGAGCCGATCTACGAGGACATCGCCTCGAAGTTCTTCGAGCACTTCTTCATCATCGCCGACGCGATGAACTCGCAGCGCGACGACGACCGCGGCCTGTGGGATCCGGACGACGAGTTCTACTACGACCAGCTCTATCTCCCCGGCGGCGAGCGAATCCCGGTCCGCGTGCGCAGCGTCGTCGGGATCGTCCCGATCTTCGCCGTCGAGACGCTCTCCGGCGGCACGCTCCACCGCCTGCCGCACTTCGCGAAGCGCGTCGAGTGGTTTCTGAAGAACCGCCCGGACCTGGCCGAGAACATCGCCCGCGTCGACGTCGGCGGGATGCACGAGCGACGGCTGCTGGCGATCTGCGATCCCGGCCGCCTGCGCGCCATCCTACGCCGTGTTTTCGACGAGGACGAGTTCCTCTCGCCGCACGGCGTGCGGATGCTCTCGCGCGCGCATCTGGCGCACCCGTACGTCCTCAATCTCGGCGGCGAGGAGTTCCGCTGCGACTACGAGCCGGCGGAGTCGTCCAGCGGGCTGTTCGGGGGAAACTCGAACTGGCGCGGCCCGGTGTGGATGCCGCTGAACTATCTGCTGATCGAAGCGCTGCAGAAGTTCCACTTCTATCTCGGCGACGAGTACACGATCGAGTTCCCGACCGGGTCCGGGCGCATGCTGACGCTCTGGGAGATCTCGCTCGACCTCCAGCGCCGTCTCGCCGGCCTCTTCCGCCGCGGTGCCGACGGCAGGCGTCCGTTCCACGGGGATCGCGCGCTGTTTCAGGACGACCCGCACTGGCGCGATCAGATCCTGTTCCACGAGTACTTCCACGGCGACACCGGCGAAGGCCTCGGCGCATCGCACCAGACCGGCTGGACCGGCCTGATCGCAAAGGTGATCGATCAGCTCGCCGCGTTCGGCGACTCAGCCCGCATGTAGCAGCGCCGGCCGGGCCGAACGCGGGGCTCATGCGCTACGATCTCGCGGTCATCGGTTCGGGGCAGGGTGGCGTCCCGCTCGCGCTGGCGTTCGCGAAGCGCGGGCGACGCGTCGTGCTGTTCGAGCGCGGCGAGGTCGGCGGGTGCTGCGTCAACGTCGGGTGCACGCCGTCGAAGGCGTTCCTCGCCTCGGCGCACGCCGCGGGGCGCGCGCGCCGTGCCGCCGACGTGCACGTCCATTGCGACGTCCGTCCCGACGTCCCGGCCGTCATGCAGCGCGTCCGCGACATCGTCCGGGAATGGCACGACGGCGTCGAGCGGAAGATCGCGCAGAGCAGCGTCGAGCTCGTGCGCGCCGAGGCGTCGTTCGAGGCGCCGCACGTCCTGCGCGCGGGCGGTGGCACGTACGAAGCGGACGTCGTCGTGATCGACACCGGCGGCCGCGCGATCGCGCCGCCGATCGCCGGGCTCGCCGGGACGCCGTACCTCACCAACGAGAACTTCTTCGCGCAGAAGGCGCTGCCGAAGAAGCTCATCGTGCTCGGCTCCGGGTACATCGGCCTCGAGCTCGGTCAAGGGGCCGCGCGGCTCGGCAGCGAGGTGACGATCGTGACGCCCGACGATCGCCTCGTCGCGCGCGAGGAGCTCGACGTCTGCAGCGTCCTCACCGCGTCGTTCACCCGCGACGGCATCGGCACGATGCTCGAGCGGCGCGCGACGCAAGTCGCGCACGAGAACGGCACGTTCACCGTGACGCTCGACGACGGCACGACGCTCGGCGGCGACGGCCTGCTCGTCGCGGTCGGCCGCGCACCGAACATCCCGCCCGGCACCGCGGAGAAGGCGGGGATCGCGCTCGACGCGCGCGGCTTCCTGCGCTGCGACGACTACCTCGAGACCTCGGTACCGAACCACTACGGTTTGGGCGACGCCGCCGGACAGCCGCAGTTCACGCACGTCGCGTGGGAAGATTCCCGCCGGCTCGACGCGACGATCGCCGGCGACCGTAGCCGCACGCGGTCCGACCGCGTCCTCGCCTACGCGATGTACACCGAACCGCAGGTCGGGCGCGCCGGGATGACCGCCGCCCAGGCCGAGGCGGCCGGCGTCGCGCACCGCGCGGTGACGCTGCAGCTCACCGACGTCGCGCGAGGCCCGGAATGGTCGCTGGATGCCGGGTTCTTCCGCCTCGTCGTCGATGCGGCGAGCGAGGCGATCCTCGGGGCGACGTTCACCGGGTACGAAGCGGGGGAACTGATCCACGTGATCCTCGCGCACATGGAAGCCGGCTCGAGCTGGCGCGTCCTCGAACGTTCGGTCCACGTCCACCCGACGTTCAGCGAAGGGCTGCCGTCGCTCGCCCGGCTGCTGCTGTGATCGCCGCCGGCCGCCTTGAGGCGCTCGAGCGGGGGCGCGAAGGCGATCCGTTCGCGGTGCTCGGGCCGCACCCGCTCGGGAGCGGAACGGTCGTGCGGACGTTTCTTCCCGGCGCGCGCGCGGTTACGGTCGTCGACGCGGACGGCCGCGCGCTCGCCGAGAGCGAGCGCGCCGGCGACGGCGGTCTGTTCGAGGCCTACGTCGTCGCGATCCCGGAGCGCTACCGCCTGCTGGTCACCTATCCCGCGATGACCGTCACGATCGACGATCCGTACCGGTTCGGGCCGCTGCTCGGCGAGCTCGACGCGTGGCTCTTCGCCCAGGGGAATCACCTGCAGCTCTACCGCGTGCTGGGCGCGCACCCGGACGAGATCGACGGCGTGCGCGGAACGCGTTTCGCGGTGTGGGCCCCGAACGCGTCGCGCGTCAGCGTCGTCGGCGACTGGAACGCGTGGGACGGACGCGTCCATCCGATGCGGCTGCGCCGTGAGGCGGGGATCTGGGAGATCTTCCTCCCCGGCGTCGGTCCGGGCGCGCGCTACAAGTACGAGCTGCTCGGTCCGAACGGCGATATGCTGCCGCTGCGCGCCGATCCGTTCGCGCAGCGCAGCGAGAAGCGCCCCGCCAACGCGTCCGTCGTCACCGCGCCGTCGGCATTCGCGTGGAGCGACGATGCGTGGCTGCAATCGCGCGCGGAGAAGCAGCGCCGCGACGCGCCGATCCAGATCTACGAAGTGCATCTGGGCTCGTGGCGGCGCATCCCCGAGGAGGGCGATCGCTTTCTGACGTACGCCGAGCTCGCGGAGCAGTTGATTCCCTACGTCGCCGAGCTCGGTTTCACGCACATCGAGCTGCTGCCGGTGACGGAGCATCCATTCGATCTGAGCTGGGGCTATCAGACCACGGGCTGGTTCGCGCCGACGAGCCGCTTCGGCGATCCCGACGACTTCCGCGCGTTCGTCGA
>DASWSC010000197.1:0-4265 GCA_036402855.1 Candidatus Elarobacter sp.
GACGAACACCGGCTGTCCCTCGGCGAAGAGCACCCGGCGCAGGGTCAGCCGCCCGTGCGCGCGCCCGGCCGCGGCGCTCACCCGGGCCGGCAGCGCGTCGAGCGCCCGCGCCACGCGCTCGCGCAGGACGGGGTCGTCGACCGCGTCCAGCTCGGTCTGCGCCTCGGCGCGCCAGCGCGCCAGGTCGTCGGCGCTCAGCGGCGCGATGTCGAAGCTGGCGTCGCCGCCTTGGGTCGCGAGCGCGCGGTGCAGCCGCACCAGGCCGTCGGCGACCATCTCCGCGCTGCGCAGCAGGCGCTCGTCGACGGTGCCTGCGGCGAGCAGCGCGCGCAGCGCGCTCTCCGCGTCGTCCTGGTGGCTGACGAAGGTTTGCGAGGTCGCGGCGACGCGCGCCGTACCGTTCTCGCCGGCGTAGAGCGCGGTCCCGTAGAGCGCGGGGACGAAGCGGAAGCCGACCGCGCGCAGGTGGCGCAGAAACGCGACCGAGGAGTCCTCGACCCGCGGCATGGCGCGGTGCAGCGTCACCAGCCGCTCGTCGTCGAGGATCCAGCGCTGCGCGCCCGACGCCGAGCCGAGCCGCTGCGAGCTGGCAGGCTCGCCGGCCGGATCGCCTTCCCAGCCGAAGGACATCGTCCCGTGGTCGCGCAGCGTGAGGCCCTGCCGCATCGCGCGCTCGACGAGCGGAGCCGTCGTGGCGTCGGCCGCCGCGTCGACGATCCAGCCTTCGCGCGGACCGCTGCGCGCGCGGGCGACGGCGTCTTCGCGAACCGGCGCATCCCACTCGAACCGCAGCGGCATCGAGTTCCGCCGCAAGCCTTCGCCGACGACGACGAAGAGCAGCGACGGGTCGAGCGCGGCCGGAACGAACGCGTCCAGGACGCGCCCGTGCTCGGAGGGGCCGAGCGCGCGCGGAACCACGTCGGTGTCGACGACGGCACGCGCCCAGCGGTCGAGCGCGAGCCCGGCGCGCGGCACGACGATCGTCGGCAGCTCGGGCAGCGCGCTGGAGCGCACCTGCGCGGCGCTGCCGCGCGGGTCGCGGACGAGCGAGAACCAGAAGAAGCCGTACGGCGCGAGGGTGATCGCGTACGGCCCGGTCGCGATCGGCGGAAACGCGCTCGAACCGAGCATCTCGAACGGCGTTCGCCCGGCAAACCGGCTGAGGTCGAGCTGCACGGCTTGCGCGGTGTGCGCGAGGTTCGCGACGACCAGCACCGTCTCGTCTTCGTGATCGCGCAGGTACGCGAGCACCCGCCGGTTCGCCGGGTAGAGCAGCGTGAGCGTTCCGCGCCCGAACGCCTTCGCCGCCTTGCGCACCGCGATCGTGCGGCGCATCCAGCTGAGCAGCGAGCTCGAGTGCCGCTGCTGCGTCTCCACGTTGACCGCCGAGTACCCGTACGTCGGGTCGGTCACGACCGGCGCGTAGAGCCGAACCTGCTCGGCGGTCGAGAACCCGCCGTTGCGGTCGGGCGACCACTGCATCGGCGTGCGCACGCCGTCGCGGTCCTTGAGGAACAGGTTGTCACCCATCCCGATCTCGTCGCCGTAGTAGATGACCGGCGTCCCCGGCATCGACATCAGCAGGCCGTTCATCAGCTCGATCCGGCGGCGGTCGTTCTCCAGCAGCGGCGCGAGCCGGCGGCGGATCCCGACGTTGATGCGCATCTTCGGCTCCACCGCGTACACGGCGTTCATCCGCTCGCGCTCGCGCTCGCTCACCATCTCCAGCGTCAACTCGTCGTGGTTGCGCAGGAAGACCGCCCACTGGCAGCCTTCCGGGATCGGCGGCGTCTGGCGCAGGATGTCGTGGACGGGGTAGCGGTCCTCGTCGGCGACCGCCATGAACAGCCGCGGCATCAGCGGGAAGTGAAAGCACATGTGGCACTCGTCGCCGTCGCCGAAATACGACGAGAGGTCTTCCGGCCACTGGTTCGCTTCGGCCAGGAAGATGATCCCCGGGTATTCCTTCTCGAGCACGGCGCGCAGGATCTTGATGACGGCGTGCGTCTCCGGCAGGTTCTCGTTGTTCGTCCCTTCGCGCTCGCACAGGTACGGAACGGCGTCCAGCCGGAAGCCGTCGACCCCCGCTTCGGCCCAGAAGCGCATCACGTCGGTGATCGCGCCGATCACTTCCAGGTTCTGAAAGTTCAGGTCGGGCTGATGCGAGAAGAAGCGGTGCCAGTAGTACTGTCCGGCGACGGGGTCCCAGGCCCAGTTCGACATCTCGGTGTCGGTGAAGATGATCCGCGTCCCGGTGTACTTGCGGTCGTCGTCGGACCAGACGTACCAGTTGCGCTCCGGCGAGCCGCGCGGCGCCCGCCGCGCGCGCTGAAACCACGGGTGCTGGTCCGAAGTGTGGTTGACGACCAGCTCCGCGATGACGCGGATCCCGCGCGCGTGCGCCTCGTCGAGGAACTCCTTGACGTCGTCGAGCGATCCGTACGACGCGTGCACGCCGGTGTAATCGGCGATGTCGTAGCCGTCGTCGCGCTGCGGCGAGGGGAAGAACGGCAGCAGCCAGAGCGCCGTGACGCCGAGCTCGGCGAGATAGTCCAGCCGGGACGTCAGACCGCGCAGGTCGCCGATCCCGTCGCCGTTCGAGTCCTGATACGCCTTGACGTGCGTCTGGTAGACGACCGCGTCGCGGTACCAGTGCGGGTCGGAGACCACGCCCGGACCTACGCCGCTTCGGCCAGACGGCCTGCGGTGAGCGGGGCCGCGATCTCTTCGAGCGACTTCCGCTCGGCGTCGATCCCGAGGACGATCTCGACCAGCCCCCCGGCGATCATCAGCGCCGCGCCGATCCCCCAGGCGAGCGCGAGCATCTCCGGCTGCTTCGTCCCGATCAGCGCGCCGAAGATCGGCGGCGCCACCGCACCGCCGATCAGCGTCCCGATCGCGTAGACGAACGCGATCGCGGCGGCCCGCGTCTCGAGCGGGAAGATCTCGCTGACCGTCAGGTACGCGGCGCTCGCTCCGGCGCTGGCGAAGAAGAACATCACCGACCACAGGATGGTCAGCGTCGTCGCGTTGAGCGCGTGCCCGAGGAAGAGCACGATGCTGAGCACCATCAGGGCCCCGCTCAGGATGTAGCAGCCGGCGATCATCGTCTTGCGGCCGACCGCGTCGAAGAAGTGGCCGAGCACGAGCGCGCCCAAGAAGTTGCCGATCGCGAACGGGAAGATGTAGAGCCCGACGTCGCCCGCAGCGACCCCGAAGAACGTCGTGAGCTGCAGGCCTTGGTTGAAGAAGACCGCGTTGTAGAGGAACGCCTGGGTGGTCATCAGCGCCAATACGAGAACCGTGCGCTTCGGATAGGTCCGGACGAGCGTCTCGATCGTGGCGACGAAGCCCGTCTGCCGGGAGGGATCGAAGGTGATGTGCTTGTGCTTCACCGGCGGGAGCTCGCGGCCGGTCGCGGCGCGGACGTCGTCCTCGATCATCGCGACGATCGTTTCGGCTTCTTCGTGCTTCCCGTGCGTCAGCAGCCAGCGCGGGCTCTCGGGCAGGCTGCGGCGCAGGAACAGCACCATCACCGCGAGGACGGCGCCGAGCCCGAACGCGAGGCGCCAGCCCAGCGAGGGCGGGAAGAATCGGCCGTCGAGCAGCGGGATCGAGACGAGCGCGCCGATCAGCGTCCCGATCCACCACGAGCCGTTGATCGCGATGTCGGCCGCGCCTCGGCGGTGCGAGGGGATCAGTTCGTCGATCGCCGAGTTGACCGCGCTGTACTCGCCGCCGATCCCCATCCCCGCCAGCGCGCGGAAGACCGCGAAGCTCCAGAAATCCCACGAGAACGCGGTCAGCGTGGTGCAGACGAGATACCAGCCCAGCGTGATCAGGAAGAGCCGCTTCCGCCCGAAGCGGTCGGTCAGGAAGCCGAACGCGAGCGCGCCGATGACCGCGCCGATGATGTAGGCGGTCGCGGCGAATCCCGTCTCGGTCGCGGTGAAGCCCAGGCCCTGCTTCGATGCGAGCGTCGGGTTGATCGTGCCGACGATGGTGACCTCGAGGCCGTCGAGGATCCAGGTGATCCCGAGACCGATGACGACCATCCAGTGCCACTTCGACCACGGGAGGCGGTCGAGGCGAAACGGGATGTCGGTCGTGACGGGCTGCAAGGTCGAAGCGGCCAACGGTCCTCCGTGGGCGGGCGAGCGGGCGACCTATGAGGTACCCGAGGCGTCGGTGTCGGAAACGGAGGCGTGCGAAGCAAGGCGGCGGCCCTGGTTCCGATCTACGGCGTCACCTTGATCGACGTGCTC
>DASWSC010000198.1:0-3260 GCA_036402855.1 Candidatus Elarobacter sp.
TTCCGCGGTGCGGACGTTCGCGCGGACCGACACGATCATGCCGATGAAGCCGGCCGCGCCCGAGAGCACGGCACCGATCACGAAGCCGAGCGCCGCTTCCCAGCCGAGCGGCTGCGGCAGCACCGCGATCACGATCGCGAGAACGACCGCGACAATGGCGACGGTCGTGTATTGGCGCCGCAGGAACGCCATCGCGCCTTCCTGGATCGCTCCGGCGATCGCTTGCATCGTCGCGTTGCCGGCAGGCTGCTTGAGAACCCAAGAGATCAAGTAGATGCCGTACGCGATCGCGATGACTCCGGCGACGAGGCCGAATTCGATCCCGAGCTGCGCCGACAACCCGCTAGGTGCTGTCAAACCGATTCCTTTACTACACAGAAAAGAGACCCCGACCGCGGCCGGGCGCCTCGAACGGTCCGGGGTTTAGCGCGACCGCGTGACGGTCCTTTGCCCAGAACGGTTCTCGCCGCATACGCCGCGAAAGGGCGCGCGGCATGGAGTCGACCGAGCTGCTCGTCGTGGGCTGCGGACCGGCGGGCGGAACGGCCGCGCGGGAGGCGGCCCGGCGGGGCGTCGCCACGGTCGTCCTCGAGCGTGACGCGGTCGTCGGGGCGAAGCGCGTCTGCGCGGCGGGGCTGCGGCCGGGATTCTGCGAGGACTTCCACCTGCCGCGCTCGATCGTGCACCTGGACCCGGCGACGATCACGCTGACGACCGCGCGGCGAACGTACGCGTTCGCGGTCGGGCCGGCGCACACGACGACGCGTGAAGAGCTGGACGGCACGATCGGCGACCTCGCCCGCCGCGAAGGCGCCGAGATCCGGACCGGGACGCTGTTCCGCGGCCTGCGTCGCGAGCCGGGCGGCATCGTCGTCGAGTACGCCGACACGCAGGCGAGCGAACGCCGCGCGATCCGCGCGCAGAGCGTCTTCCTCGCGCAGGGCTCGTCGGCGCGGCTCGACGGCGTCGACCGGCGCTTCCGGCATCCCGGCTGGGACGCCGGGCTCATCACCTGCTTCCAGTACCGCGTCTATCCCGAGCGGCCCGCGGCCGCCGCCGCGTACGAAACGCTGGAGATGCACTACTACGTGAGCCCGCGCTCGGGCCGCAACGTGATCGCCTGGATGTTTCCGAAGCGCGACCATCTCTCGATCGGGCTCGGGATCCAGGGCAAGGTCGCGGGGAGCGAGCTGCGCGCCGAGCTCGACGCCTTTCTGGCGACGGTCGAACGCCGGCTCTTCGCGGGGATCGCCTACACCGTGCGCGAGGAAGGGAACCTGCTCTACGGCGGGCTCCCGCGGGCGACGATCGGCGCCGATGGAGGCATGGTGGGCGGGACGGCCGCCGGGCTCGTCGACGCGACGACCGGCGAAGGGATTCACGAGGCGGCGATGACCGGGCGGTTCGCGGCGGAAGCGGCCGGCGAACTCCGCGGAGGCGTCGTCCGCAACGCGGCGCCGCGCTATCAAGCGCTGACGCAACGCGCGTTCTACCGCCGCCTGCGCCGCCGCCAGAAGCTGATGACGTTCCTCGAGCGCAAGCCCGCGCGCTTTGACGTGCTCTTCCGTCAGCTCGAGGAGACGCCGCGCTTCAACGACTTGCTGCAGCGCGACCGCGCGACGGCCGGGCCCTGGGACCGCCTGTACCTCTACGCGCAGGCGGCGAAGTTCTCGCTCTCCGCGCTGCGCGTCTGACCGCTCGATGCTGCGCTTCGTCGTCGATCGCGTGATCCGGCTGGCCGTCGTGCTGGTCGCGATCACGATCGTCAGCTTCCTGTTCATCCACGCGATCCCGGGCGATCCGGTCGCGCTTCGGCTCGGCGAGCACGCGACGCCGGAAGAGGCGGCGCACCTGCGCGCCGCGCTGGGGCTGGACCGCCCGTGGTTCGTGCAGCTCGCGATCTATCTCGGCGGCGTCGCGCACGGCGATCTGGGCCGTTCCGTGTTCGACGCGCAGCCCGTCGCCGCGAAGCTCGGGCAGTATTTCCCCGCGACCGTCGAGCTGACGGTGAGCGCGATGCTCTTCGCGATCGTCGCCGGCGTCCCGGCGGGCGTCCTCGCGGCGGCGAAGCATCGCAGCGCGGTCGACGCGTTCACGATGAGCGCGGCGCTGCTCGGCGTCTCGATCCCGGTCTTCTGGCTGGGCTGGATCCTCGTCTACCTGTTGGCCGTGATCCCGTCGCAGCACGGGCTGAACCTGTTCCCGATCTCCGGGCGCATCGCGGTGACGTACTTCGTACCCGCGCGCACGCACCTGGTCGTCGTCGACGCGCTGCTCGCCGGGAACGGGCGTGCGGCGCTCGACGCGCTGTGGCATCTGATCCTCCCCGCGGTCACGCTCGGGACGATCCCGCTCGCGATCGTCGCGAAGATCACGCGCAGCGGGATGCTCGACGTCCTCTCGTCCGACTACATCCGCACCGCGCGCGCGAAAGGGCTCGGGGAGCGCGCGGTCGTGCTCAAGCACGCGCTGCGCAACGCGCTGATCCCGATCATCACCGTCCTCGGGCTCCAGACCGGGCTGCTGCTCGGCGGCGCCGTGCTGACCGAGTCGGTCTTCGCGTGGCCCGGCGTCGGCCGGCTCGCGTTCGACGCGATCTCGAACCGCGACATGCCGCTGATCAACGGCTGCATCCTGCTCTTCGCGACGGTGTTCGTCGTGGTGAACGCGATCGTCGACGTGCTGTACGCCGCGGCGAACCCGCGGATCCGGTTCGAGTAGGCGCACCGCCGCGATGCTCGAGATCTCGGACGACGACTTCGTCACGCTGCGCGATCTGATCCGCGAGCGCTTCGGGATCTGGTACGACGACCAGAAGCGCTTCCTGCTGCTGAGCCGCCTTTCGACGCGGCTCGCGAAGCGCGGGATCGAGACCTACGGGCAGTACGCCCGGTTTCTGCGCTTCGACCCGCGGCGCGAAGACGAGTGGACCGACCTCGCCTCGGCGCTCTCGAACAACGAGACGTATTTTTTCCGCGAGCGCGCGCAGCTCAAAGCGCTGTCGGCGCAGATCCTCGACGAGTTCCTCGGCTCCTCGCCGCGCGTGCGGCTGTGGTCGGCCGCGTGCTCGTCGGGCGAGGAGCCGTACTCGCTCGCCATGACGCTGCTCGAGACGGGAAAGATGACCGCCTCGGCGCTCTCGATCCGCGCGACCGACATCTCGCCGCGCGTCCTCGATCTCGCCGCCAAGGCGTTCTACAAGACGCTCTCGTTCCGGGCGACGGAGCCCGCGATGATCCAGAAGTGGTTCCAGCCGCAGG
>DASWSC010000199.1:0-2860 GCA_036402855.1 Candidatus Elarobacter sp.
CGCCGTCGAACGAGCGGCGGTTCGCGATCCCGGTGAGGCCGTCGAGGGCGACCAGGGCGGAGAGCGCGCGGTTCCGGTCGGCGAGCGCCAGCGCGAAGAGGAGCGCCTCCAGCGCGATCCCGGCGTCAAAGGCCCGGGTGAGGTTCTGGTGCGGGAAGAGGATCCCGTGCAGGTTGAGGTCGTTGACCAGAATCCCGGCGGCGGCGAAACCGAAGGCGATCAAGTAGAACCGCGCCGGCGCGAACGCCTGGCGCCGGGCCACGACGCCGCGCGCGAAGAGCAGCGCCAGCAGCGCGGCCTGCAGCAGCTCGTCCAGCGCGTAGCCGTAGCCGCGCCACCCGGTCAGCTTCTCGACGAAGATCAGCCCGACGTTCGCGACCAGCACCGGGATGGTCAGGTAGTCGAGGAGGTCGCGCCCGCGCGTGATGTTGAGGAACGAGCGGCAGAACCCGGTCAGGGCGATGTAGTACAGCGCCAGCGTGACCGACTCGCCGATGTGCGTGCCCTTCGAGCCGAGGGTCGCGCCGCGCGTCTCGATCAGCGTCAGGCCGACCAGCGAGAACATCGAGGTGGCGTACCACCCGAACGGCGCGTCGCGCAGCACGACGTAGAGCAGCGCGTTGAACGCGCCGATCGCTACGAAGAACCCGAGGAAGAATGCCGCGTCGCTAGAGATTTCCGCGTTTCGCCTGTTCCTGCTCGATCGAAACGAACAGCGCCTTGAAGTTACCTTTACCGAACGATAACGATCCGCGCCGCTGGATGATCTCGAAGAACAGCGTCGGACGATCCTGCAGCGGCTTGGTGAAGATCTGCAGCATGTATCCGTTATCGTCCCGATCGACCAGGATGTTCAGGTCGCGCAGGATGGCGACGTCTTCGTCGATGGCGCCGACGCGCTCGCCGAGGGTCTCGTAGTACGAGCCCGGGGTGTCGAGCAGCTCGACGCCGTTCCCGCGCAGCGCGCGGACCGTCTGGACGATGTCGTCGGTCGCGATCGCGACGTGCTGGATCCCCGGTCCGCCGTAGAAGTCGAGGTACTCCTCGATCTGCGAGCGCTTGAGCCCCTCGGCGGGCTCGTTGATCGGCATCTTCACCTTGCCGGTCGTGCTCTGCATCACTTTCGAGCGCAGCGCCGTGAACTCGGTGGAGATGTCCTTGTCGTCGAACCCGATGAGCTGCGTGAAGCCGAAGGCCTTGGCGTAGTAGTCGCACCAGCGGTCCATCTCGCCCCATCCGACGTTGCCGACGCAATGGTCGATCCGCACGAGCCCGACGCGATGCGCGGTCGGCATCACGGCCGACCACGGCTCGTAGCCCGGGAGCCAGACGCCGTGGTAGGCGCCGCGCTCGATCAGGGTGTGGACGGTCTCGCCGTACGTCGCGACCCGCGCCGTGACGGCGCGCCCGTTCGCGTCCTCGGCGGCGGCCGGGCCGTCCAGGCCGGCCGCTCCGCCGGCGACGGCGGCGGCGTACGCTTCGGCGGCGTTCGAGGTGCGCAGCGCGACGTCGCGGACGCCGTCGCCGTGGCGGCGGACGTGGTCGGCGACGGCATCGTCGGGCGCGAGCGCCGAGGTGAGCACCAGCGTGAGGTCGTTCTGGCGCACGACGTAGGAGGCGCGGCCCTTCAAGCCCGTCTCGGGACCGGCGTACGCGCGCGGTTCGAATCCGAAGGCGGTGCAGTAATAGTGCGCCGCTTGCTTGGCGTTGCCGACCCACAGCTCGAGGTGGTCGAACTCCAGCGACTCGAGCGCCGGCGTGCGGCGCGGCGTCATCGTGCTCACGCCCTCTCGCTTACCCCGGCTCTGTACGGTTCCCTCGTCGGCTAGCGAGCGTTTCGCGCGCGCTGGGTATGACGTGGCCCGACGCATTTTCACCGGTGAGGGACTCAATGCAGACAACGGACGTTCGGGAGACGGCTCAGAACGCGGTCAATCAAGGAAAGACGATCTTGGGCAAGCAGATCGACGACCGCACCACGCAGATCGGAGAACAGATCGGCTCGGTCGCGCAAGAGTTGCGCAACGTCGGTGACCAGCTCCGCCAGAGCGGACCCGTCGGGCTCGCCGCGGGCTACGTCGACCAGGCGGCGGATCTCGTCGAGCGGCTGGGCACCTATCTTCAAGACGCCGACAGCGATCGGCTGATCGGCGACCTCGAGAACATCGCGCGCGCGAACCCGTGGGGGATCGCCGCCGGCGCGCTCGTGCTGGGCTTCGCCGCGTCGCGCTTCCTGAAGACCTCGAGCGCGCGCCGCTATCGCGACGCGACCTCGGGCGGCTACGGCGGTTCGCTCGACGGCGCTTCATACGGCAGCGACTCGTCGTACGGCGGAAGCACGTTCGGCGACACGACGTACGGCGACGCGGGGTCGCGCGGCGGAACCGGCGTGCGCAGCGGAGGCGCGCGGTATGCGACCTGACGCGCCGCGCGAGGCGGAGCGCCCCATCGGCGAGCTGCTGCGCGAGCTCGGCGACGAGATCTCGACGCTGGTGCGTCAGGAGATCGCGCTGGCCAAGGTCGAGATCGCCGAGAAGGTCAAGCCCGCCGCGGCCTCGGCCGGGATGTTCGGCGGCACCGCGATCTTCGGGCTCGGCGCGTTCGGCGCCGCGACCGCGTTCCTGATCGCGCTGATCGCGCTGGCGCTGCCGCTGTGGGCATCGGCGCTGATCGTGACGGTGATCTACGGGATCATCGCCGGCGTGCTCGCGATGACCGGGAAGAAGAAACTCCAAGAAGCCGCGCCGCTCGTCCCCGAGCAAACGGCGCAGACCGTGAAGGAAGACATCGAATGGGCAAAGACTCGAGCGAAATCCGGCGCGAGATAGAAGAGACCCGCGCCCGCATGGGTGACACGGTC
>DASWSC010000200.1:0-11989 GCA_036402855.1 Candidatus Elarobacter sp.
CCGCTCCGACGCGCGTCGCTGCGCGTCGCGCAGCCGCAGCAGCCGGCGCCTTTTGACGCGCTCGGGGACCTGGCCGGGAAGCTCGGCTCCGGGCGTCCCCTCTTCGCGCGAATAGATGAAGAAGCCGACGCGGTCGAGCTCGGCCCGCTCGAGCCAGGCCTCCAGCTCGGCGACGTCGTCCTCCGTCTCACCGGGGAAGCCGACGATGAACGTCGAGCGCATCGTGATCCCGGGGACGCGGCGCCGGAAGTCCTCGACGATCTCGAGGTAGCGCTCGCCGTTCGAGGGGCGCAGCATTCGGCGCAGCACGGGCGCGCTGACGTGCTGCAGCGGCATGTCCAGGTACGAGCACACCTTCGGCAGCGCGGCCATCGCGTCGATGAGCTCGGAGTCGACGGTCGCCGGATAGAGGTAGAGCATCCGGATCCACGCGAGGCCCTCGATCTCGTGCAGCCGGTGCAGCAGCGCGGCGAGCCCGCCGCGCCGGATCCCGCGGTCGCGGCCCCACATCGAGGTGTCCTGCGCGATCAGAATGAGCTCTTTGGTTCCGCCGGCGGCGAGCGCGCGCGCCTCGGCGAGGATCGACTCGGCCGAGCGCGACCGGAAGCCGCCGCGCAACTGGGGGATGATGCAGAACGTGCACGGGTGATCGCAGCCCTCGGCGATCTTCAGGTACGCCGTCGCCGACGGCGTCGTGATCAGCCGCGGGAGAAAATCGTGCTCGGGCTCCGCTTCGAAGCCGAGCCGGACCGGCTTCTTCCCGGCCGCCGCGTCCTCGAGCAGGTCGACGATCGATGCGTACGCGCCGGTTCCGATCACCCCGTCGATCTCCGGGATCAGCGACTCGAGCTGGTCGCCGAAGCGCTGCGAAAGGCAGCCCGCGACGATGAGCTGCTGCCCCGGGCGCTTCTTCTCGGCGTGCTCGAGGATCGTCTCGGTCGACTCGGCCTTCGCCGGGTCGATGAAGGCGCACGTGTTGATCACGACCGCGTCGGCGCTCTCGGCGTCAGGGACGAGGGCCCAGCCGGCCGCACCGAGCTTCGCGATCATGACCTCGCAGTCGACGAGGTTCTTCGCGCACCCCAAGGAGACGAAGGAGACCGTCCGGGCCGCGGTAGCAAGCGCCGTCATCGATAGTTCACGAACTGCAGCGGCAGCTCGAAATTCATTCCCTTCAGCAGTTGTTGCACTTTTTGCAGATCGTCCTTGGACTTCGCTGAGACCCGAATCTGCTCGTCCTGGAACTGCGCCTGCACCTTGAGCTTCGCGCTCTTGATGGCGTCGATCAGCGGCTTGGACTTGTCCTTCGGGATCCCGGCGCGGACGGCGATCCGCTGGCGCAACGACGAGCCGGACGCCGGCTCCGGCTGCGCCGAGAGGTCGAACGCCTTGAGGTCGATCCCTCGCTTGACCGCCTTCGACTGGATGATGTCGATGACGTTCCGCAGCTTGAGCGCGTCGTCGGCGAGAACCGTGATCGTCTTCTGATCCGATTCGATCGACGCGATCGAGCCCTTGAAATCGAAGCGTCCCGCGATCTCCTTGCGCGCTTGGTTCAGCGCGTTGTCGAGCTCTTGCGGATCGACGCGCGAAACCACGTCGAACGACGAGTCGGATGCCATGTTGTTCGGTACGTCCTACACCTTAGAGAGTGAAGCGCTGCTCGACCACGTCGCCTTCTTTGCCCATCGGCGCCGGAGGCCGGCCGTTCACCGCGACCGTGACGCCGCCGGCGTTCCCGGCGCGAACGTCGGCGACGTCGCCGCTGAACGTGCGAGCCGTACCGGCCGGGAAGATCCCCTCCAGCTTCATCGCCCCGTCGACGGAGACGCGGAGCCAGGAGCGCTGGGTGAGACGGATCGCGAGCCGGTGCCTGGCGGTGGGAGCGGGAGTGCCGCTCGGCGCCGCCGAGGGAGCCGGGGGCTGGGACCCGGCCGGCGACGCCGCCGGTTGCGGAGCGGCCGTTCCGACCGCGACGGCTTTCGCGGTGTCGGCGCCTTTCGCGTATTGCCAGTACTCGTAGGCCACGAACGCAACCAACAGCACGGCGACCAGGCCCCCCAGAACGACCCACAGTGAGGGGCCGGCGCCGCGATCGTCGTCCTCGAAGTCGGCGATCACCGCACTGCTCGCGGGCCGCTCCTGAGGGGCAGTCGCGTTGAACCGCGCGACGGCGTCCTCCGCGTCGGTGCCCAGAAATCGCGCGTAGGTGCGAAGGAAGCCGCGGACGTAGACCGGGGCACCGATCGCAGCCCAGTCCTCGTTTTCGATGGCGTTCAGATAGACCGAACGGATGTGGATCTGTTCGGCGACGTCCGAGAGCGTGAGCCCGCGCGCTTCTCGCGCGCTTCGGAACTCGTCTCCGAGCGCAGGCATGACTGCGAACCTTAGCGGGTGCACCCCGTTCTCCTGGTATACGGTTACACGAGCAGATGAGCGAGAAGGGACGCGTCGTCGCCGCGATGAGCGGCGGCGTCGACTCCGCGGTGGCGGCCGGCCTGCTGAAGGAAGCGGGATACGACGTCCTGGGCGTGACCATGAAGATGTACGCGCCGGCCAAGCCGGCGCATGCGAAATCGTGCTGCGGCGCCGACGATTTCGACGACGCGCGCCGCAGCGCGGCCGTGCTCGGAATCCCGCACTACGTCCTCGGCTTCGAGGAGGCGTTCCGGCGCGGCGTCATCGAGCGGTTCGCCGCGGACTACGCGCGGGGCCGCACGCCGAACCCGTGCGTCTCGTGCAACAACCACGTGAAGCTCGGGACGCTGCGCGGCTACGCCGACCGTCTCGGCGCACGCTGGATCGCGACCGGCCACTACGCCCGCCTGGAGCACGCGGCCGACGGTCCGCACTTGCGCCGCAGCGAGTCGCCGAAGGACCAGTCCTATGCGCTCGCCCAGCTCACCCCCGCCCAGCTCGACCGGCTGCTGCTCCCCATCGGGGGGATGACGAAGGCCGAAACCCGAGCGCACGCCGCGCGGCTGGGGCTTCCCGTCGCGGAGAAGACCGAGTCGCAGGACATTTGCTTCGTCGAAGGCGGCGATTACCGTGCCATCCTGGCGTCGCTCGCGCCGCCGGCTGCGCGCCCCGGCGCCGTGGTGACGACCGCGGGCGACCGCGTCGGTACGCACGCGGGGATCGGCGGCTTCACCGTCGGCCAGCGGCGCGGTCTCCCCGCGAGCGCCGAGGGACCGCGCTACGTCACGCGGATCGACGCCGCGACGAACACCATCGTGATCGGCCGCCAGGACGAGCTCGGCGTCGATACGCTCCTCGCCGACGAGCTGAACGTGATCCGGCCCGAGCGCTTCGCCGCCGAGCGGACCCGCGTGCTGGCGATGACGCGGTACCGCGCGGAGCCCGTTCCGGCGACCGCGACGATCGCCGGCGCGCAGACGCTGCGCCTCGACTTCGACCAGCCGCACCGCGCGGTGACGCCCGGGCAGCTTGTCGCGCTCCTCGACGAGGCCGGTGTCGAAGTGCTCGCCGGCGCGACGATCCGCGAGACGCACGAGGCAGCCCCGTGAAGCTCGTCATGACGCTGCTCGTTCGAGATCTCGCGGACATCGTCGCCGCGAACATCGAGTACCACCTCTCGCGCGGCGTCGACCACATCATCGTCACCGACAACGGCTCGGTCGACGAGACGCGCGACATCGTCGGGTCGTACGCGCGCGAAGACGTGACCTTGATCGACGAGCCCGGCGACGACTACGACCAGTCGGGGTGGGTGACGCGCATGGCGCGTCTCGCGTGGAAGATGGGCGCCGACTGGGTGATCAACGACGACGCCGACGAGTTGTGGTGGCCGCACGACGGCGATCTCAAGGCCGTCTTCGCGAGTGTCCCGCCCGAGGCGGGCTCGGTCGTCGTTCCGCGCGCCAACTTTCTTCCGGTTCGACGCCTCGCCGGCCACGCGTTCGAGGAGATGGTGTACCGCGACGTCGTGAGCGTGAACGGGTTGGGCCGGCCGCTGCAGCCCAAGGTCGCGCATCGCGCGGCACCCGACGTGACGGTCGCGCCCGGCAACCATGCCGTGGAGTCGGCGGCGCTCGGACCGGCGGTCGTCTCGGACGACATCCTCATCTTTCACTACCCGCACCGTTCGTACGAGCAGCTCGAACGGAAGATCGCGACGGGCGGGCCGGCCGTCGAGCGGAACACCCGCGTCTCGAAGGCGATGTTCGACGTCTGGCGCGAGCTCTACAAGCGGCTGCGCGCGGGAAAGCTGCGCGCGTGGTACGACGCGCTTCCGCATGCGAACGGAGCCGGGTTCGAGGAAGCCCTCGCCTCCGGTGCGATCGTGCACGACGATCGCGTCGCGCGCTACATGCGCCGGTCCGCGCTCCCCGCGGCCGCCCGGCTCTAGCCCGGCGCGTAGGTCGCGCGGAGCCAGCGCGCGGTCGCGGCGAGACCGCTCTCCCACGGAACCTGCGGCCGCCATCCCGTCACTCGCCGGATCAACGCCGTATCGAGCACGCTGACCGGGACGTCGAGGGTCTTCGGCGGCACGCGTACGACGGGAGCGCCCGGCATCTGGAGCACCTCCTTGATGTCGGCGACGAGCTGGTCCAGCGTTCGGCCGTGCGATGACCCGACGTTCATGATGCGCACGTCGCCGCCGCCGCGGGCCGCGTGGAGCAGCGCCGACGCGACGTCATCGACGTGGACGAAATCCCGCGTCGTCGTTCCGTCGCCCCAGATCTCGATCGGGCGTCCGGTGAGCGCGTGGTGCAGCATCGACGCGACCACTCCGCGTCCGCGGAGCGGCGACTGACCCGCCCCGTACGCGTTCGCGATGCGCAGCACCACGTACTCGGGTCCCCCGCGCGCGCGACGCGCCTCGAGCAGCTCTTCGATCGCTAGGCAGCTCGCGCCGTACGCCGAGATCGGCCGCGCCGGCGCGGTCTCGGGCGTCGGAAGCGTCTGCGCGACGCCGTAGACGGTGCCGCCGGAGGACGCGAAGACGATCCGGCCGGCGCCCGCCGCACCGCACGCGTCGAGCACCGTCGCGGCCTCGTCGACGCGGGCCGACGGCGCATCGAGCGGTCCCCGGCTGAGGTCGACGGCCGGCGGTCCGAGCAGATGGAAGACGACGTCCACATCGCCGAGCGCGCGGCGCAGCGCGCTCCCATCGCGCACCTCCGCCTCCGTCCAGCGCGCACGGCGGTCGAGCCGTTGATGCTCCGCCGGCGCGCGGCCGAACGCTTCGACCATCGCCCCGCCGTCGCACAGCGCGCTCGTCAGCGCGCTGCCGAGGAACCCCGCCGCGCCGAGCACCGCACAGCGCAATCCGGCGACCGCGGGCGGTCCCTCAGGCGGTCGCGAGGGCGTAGTCGTCGCGCAGGTTCCAGTACGTGTCGCGCAACACCGGCCGGAACCCCGCGCCGCGGACGATCTCCTCGAGCTGCGCGCGGGTCGCCTCGTTCGTGCTCCCCGCGTCGTGCACGACCTGCTCCTCCAGGATCGTCCCGCCCATGTCGTCGCAGCCGTAGAACAGCGCGAGCTGCCCGAGCTTGAGCCCCGGCGTGAGCCATGACGCCTGCAAGTGCGGAACGTTGTCGAGGAAGAGCCGCGAAACGGCGAGCACGCGCAAGTACTCGAGCCCGGTCGCCTCGCGTCCGCGCAGCGGCGTCTTGTACGGCACGTAGTACCAGGGGATGAACGCGGTGAAGCCGCCGGTCTCGTCCTGCAGGTCGCGGATCACTTCCATGTGCGCGACGCGTTCCTCGTCGGTTTCGATCGAGCCGAACATCATCGTCGCGGTCGTCGGCATCCCGAGCCTCTGCGCGTCGCGCATCACGCCGATCCACCCGTCGGGGACGATCTTGCGCGCGCTGATACGCTTGCGCACGCGCTCCACCAGGATCTCGGCACCCGCGCCCGGCAGCGACTTCAGCCCCGCAGCCTTCAGCCGGAGCAGCACCTCGCGCGCGCTGATGCTCTCGATCTTCGCGAGCCCGGAGATCTCCGAGACGGAGAGCGAGTGGATGTCGACCTCGGGGTACTCGGCCCGAACGCGGCGGAAGAGGTGCTCGAACCACTCGATGCGCAGCGCGGGGTTGACGCCGCCCTGGATCATGATCTGCGTCGCGCCCTGATCGGCGGCGAACTTCACGCGCTCCAGCACCTGGTCGTGCGACATCGTGTAGCCCTCGGCGTGGTGCTCGGGGCGGAAGAACGCGCAGAAGGTGCAGTGGACGTTGCAGACGTTGGTGTAGTTGATCGTCGTGTCGATCACGTAGGTGACGTCGGTGCCCGGGTACATCGCCATGCGGCGGGCGTGCGCCGCGGCGCCCAGCTCGTGCAGCGGCGCGTCGCGGTACAGCCGCACGCCTTCCTCGAACGTGAGGCGGCCGCCGGCCGCGGCGCGATCGAGGAGGTCAGCGACGGACACGAAGCGTCTCACTTTCCGAATCGCCGCCGGCGGGGCGAACGGCGGGCATGAAGAGCGTCGAGAAGCGTTCGAGACCCTGCTCGGCGCGCTCGTCGATGCGGTACGAGAGCCGCGTGAAGTAGTCTTCGTACAGCGCTCGGTGGTACGGCTTCGCGGCGACCGCGGCGTCGATCACCGCGGCGCGATTCAGCTCGCCCCACGCACGCGCCGCGACCAGCGCGGCGGTGAGCGCGGCGACCTCCGCCGGCCGCGCTTCGAGGGTCTCCCGGCGCACGGCCCAGACGGCGAACACGAACGGGAGTCCGGTCCACGCACGCCACGCTTCGCCGAGATCGTGCACTTGCGCCGGCGGCAGCTCGGCGCGCGCGATCAGCGCGTCGTCGCCGATCACCAGCGCCGGGCGGCCGGCGCGAGCGGCGGCCAGCGCGTCGTCGACGACCTCGTAGGACGGACGGACGTCGCGAAACCCGCTCAGCAGCGCCGCGAGCAGCGCGCGGCCGGACGCCGAGTGCGACGTCACCGCGATGGTCGCTTCGCCGAGGAGCGCCGGGGGGCGCGGTGAGACGAAGAGCACCGTACGGACCGGGCCGTCGGCCGCGATGCACAGGTCGGCGAGCCGGACGAACCGCTCGGTGTTGGCGAGGAAGTGCGCAGCGCTGATCGCGCCCGCGTCGATGCGGCCTTCCGACATCGCCGCATTGAGCTCGGTCGGGACGGCGGGATAGACCTCGACCTCGCGCGTCACCGCGCCCGCGTCGAACGCGGTCTCGACCGGGGCGACGTTGACGTACGAGATGCGGCCGTAACGCAGCTTAGACAACGGCGAGCTCGCGCTGTGGATGACCGTCCTCGGGCTTCCAGTCGTAGGGGAAGGTGTCGTACGTCGAGTTCCGCCGCACCGCGACGTAGCCGGCGGCTTCGATCAGCCGCCGGAACTCGCGGTCGTCGACGTACTGACCGGAGCGCGTCCCGGCGCTGTGGTAGATCAGCTCTTCGTCGGTCGAGCCGTGCGTGCCGTCCATGTCGTCGGCGCCGAACTCGAGCGCGAGCTGGCACACCTTGAGCCCCTGGATCATCCAGTACGCCTTGATGTGGTCGAAGTTGTCGAGCAGCAGCCGTGCAGCCGCGAACATGCGGATGTCGTCGAGCCCCGAGGTCCAGCCGTGCTCGGAGAGCGCGTTGCCGTCGGGATGAAACGCGAGCGGGATGAACGCGTTGTAACCCGGCGAGCGGCGCTGCGACTCGCGCAGCATGATCAGATGCTCGACGCGCTCCTCGAGCGTTTCGATCGTCCCGTACAGCATCGTCGCGTTCGATGCGACGCCGTGCCGGTGCAGCGTCTCGTGAATCTCGAGCCAGTGCGCCGCATCGACCTTGTTCGGGCACACCTCGCGGCGGAACCGCTCGCTGAACACTTCGGCGCCGCCGCCGTTGACGTTGTCGAGGCCCGCCTCGCGCAGCCGCCCGCAAATCTCGTCGTACGAGAGCCGGTGCCGGCGAGCCATGTAGTCGATCTCGGCCGCGGTGAAGAGCGAGAGCTGCACGTGCGGCAGCAGCTCCTTGAAGCGCCGCATGAGCGGGAGCCAGTAGTCGAGCGAGAGCTGGCGCGGATCGTGTCCGCCGACGATGTGGATCTGGTTGAAGTTCGTCCCCGTCTCGAGCGCCTTCGTGACGACCTGGTCGGCCGACATGCGGACCTTGTCGGCGTCCTTCTCACCCCGCGCGAACGAGCAGAACCGGCAGTTCGCGTAGCAGACGTTCGTCGAGTTGATGTAGCGGTTGAGGACGTAGTAGACGTGCTTCCCGCTCTTGCGTTCTTTCGCGGCTCGGGCGAGCCGGCCGAGCGTGTGCAGGTCGGTCGTCCGGAACAGGGCCACGCCGTCGGCGTGGTCGAGCGAGATCCCGGCCTCGATCTTCTCCTCGATCGCCCGGAGAGCGCCGTCAGTCGTTCGCACGAACATACGTATTCGAGTATCGGCCCTGCAGCCCGCTCGCGCGATGACTAAAACGGGAGGGACCGAAGGCATCGGCGCGCGGCGCTCCGTACACCGGGCGCGGTACCGATGAGCGCCGTCCCGACCGGGCTCGAGGCCGCCGCCGGCCTCCAGCCGCCGTCCCGCACCTTCGCCGCGGACGTCTGGCGGCGGTTCCGAACCTCGCCGGGCGCGATGGCGGGCGCCGTCGTCGTCGTCGCGATCGTCCTGCTCGCGCTCCTGGCGCCGCTGGTCGCGGGGCGCGACCCGCTCGCCCAGAACGTCGCGCAGGGCGCCTTGGCGCCGGGGCCGGGGCACTGGTTCGGCACCGACAAGCTCGGCCGCGACCTCCTCGCCCGCATCCTGTTCGGAGCGCGGATCTCGATCCGGATCGGTTTCGTCGCCGTCGGCTTGGCGATCAGCGCCGGGACGCTGATCGGCCTCGTCGCCGGCTATGCCGGGAAGCGTGTCGAGTCGGCGCTGATGGGCGCGATGGACCTGATGCTCGCCTTTCCCTCGATCATCTTGGCGATCGGGATCACGACGCTGCTCGGCCCGAGCATCGAGAACCTGATGCTCGCGATCGGGATCGTGTACGTTCCTCAGTACGCGCGGCTGGCGCGCTCCTCGGTCCTGGCGGTCAAGGAGCTGGAATACGTCGACGCCGCGCGCGCGATCGGTGCGGGGACCCCGGCGATCCTCGCGCGGCACATCCTTCCGAACATCCTCGCCCCGCTGCTGGTGCAGGCGACGCTCGGCGTCGCCACCGCCGAGCTCGAGGCGGCCGGGCTGTCCTACCTCGGCCTCGGCGCGCGCCCTCCGGCGCCGGAGTGGGGAGCCATGCTGAACGACGCGCGCGACTACTGGATCTCCGCCCCGTGGGCGCTGATCTTCCCCGGCGTCTCGATCACGACGCTGGTCCTCGGCTTCAACCTTCTGGGCGACGGGCTGCGCGACGCCCTCGACCCGAAGCAGCGCTGAGGGGCCTGTGCACGTCCTCGTCCTCTCCCTCGCGGCGGCGCTCGCGTACGGCGCGGCCGACTTCGCCGGGGGCGTGGCGTCGCGGCGCGTATCGGCGCTTGCCGTCGTCCTGTGGTCGCAGGCGGCGGGGCTGCTGGTGCTGCTCCCGGCGCTCGCGATGGTCGGCGGCGCCCCGCGCCCGAGCGATCTCGGCTGGGGAGCGGCGTGCGGCGTCGTCGGCGCGATCGCCATCGCGCTCTTCTACCGGGCGCTCGCGGTCGGCGTGATGGGGCTCGTCTCGCCGCTGACCGCGGTCCTCGCCGCGGTGATCCCCGTCGTGTTCGGCATCGCACGCGGCGAGCGGCCCGCTCCGGCGGCGGCACTCGGAATCGCCTTCGCGCTCGCCGCCGTCGTGCTCGTCTCCGCGCAGTCGCGCGCGCCCTCCGACGCCGAGACGGACGCCCCGCTGGCGCGGCCGCGACCGTCCCGGCGGCTCCCGCCCGGGATCCCGGAGGCGCTCGGCGCCGGGTTCTGCTTCGGCTTCTTCCTGATCGCGCTCGCGCAGACGAGCCCGGCCGGCGGCCTCTACCCGCTGCTTTCGATGCGCGCGGTTTCGATCGCGGCGATCGCGGTGGGCGCCTGGGCGCTGAGGCGCTCGCTCCGCGTCTCCCGGCCGACCGCACCGGTCGTCGTCGTCGCCGGCCTCCTCGACATGGCCGCAAACGTCTCCTACATCCTGGCGTCGCGGTCGGGACCGCTCAGCGTCGCGGCCGTCGTCACATCGTTGTATCCGGGCGGGACGGTGGCGCTCGCCGCGCTGCTGCTCCGCGAACGGCTCGGCAAGGCCCAATGGATCGGGGTCGCGCTCGCGCTGGCCGGCGTGCTCTGCATCGCCCTCGCGCGGTAGCCCCGTCGCCGAAGGACGGCTTGCGCAGCGCTACGCTCTGTGATACAAAGCATCCTAAGCTCACTACGCTTTGCGAGGCAGAGATATGACCGGTGCGCGCTTTGGTGGACTCCTTCGGCTCCTCGGCGTCTTCGCGGTGGTCGTCGCGGCCTCGATCGGCTGGTTCATCCTCGGCGCGACGATCGTCGTGCGGACCGACCAGGCCGACACGTCCCAGCGCGCCGCGCTCGCCGGGCTGTGGGGATCGGCGCTGGATCAGCGCCAGCCGTCGTTCTCGGCGCAGTTCGAGGACCGCAAGAAGCAGCGTCAGAGCTACGACGTGCCGCCGGCGTCCTCACGCATCGGTGTCGATCTCGATCTCGACTTGCGACGCAAGGGACTGCTCTGGTACAACACCTACGCCGTCGCGTTCACCGGCACGTACCGCGTGCCGAACCAAACCGGGCGCCCGATGCGGCTTGCGTTTCCGCTGCCGTATCAGGGCGCGACGTACGACGACGTCGCCGTCGAAGTCGACGGACGGCGCGTCCCTGCGACCAGCGCCGAAGGGAAGCTCGGCGCCGATCTCGTCGCAGCGCCGGGCGCCACGCGCACCGTGACGGTGCGCTATCGCTCGCGCGGCCTAGGGACGTGGCAGTACCGCTTCGGCGACGGCGTCACGACGGTCCGCGACGTTGTCCTGACGATGCGGACGAACTTCAAGGCGATCGACTTCCCGCCGCGGACCCTTGCGCCGACGGCGGAGCACGAGACCCCGAACGGCTGGGAGCTGACCTGGTCGTACCGCGAGCTCGTCACGGCCGGCGCGATCGGGATGGCGTTCCCGCTGCCTTTGCAGCCGGGGCCGCTCGCGCAGCGCATCACGTTCTGGGCGCCGCTCTCGCTCATGTTCTACGTCTTCGTCATGCTCGTGATCACGACGCTGCGCCGGATCGACCTGCACCCGATCAACTACTTCTTCCTGGCCGCCGCGTTCTTCGCGTTCCACCTGCTCTTCGCGTACACGGTCGACCGCATCCGCATCGAGTACGCATTCATCCTGTGCGCCGCCGTCTCCATGGCGCTCACCATCTCGTACCTGCGCCTCGTCGTCGGACTTCGCTTCGCCGCGATCGAGGCCGCGGCCGCGCAGTTCTTCTACCTGATCCTCTTCTCGCTCGCGCTGTTCGATCAGGGCTACAGCGGGCTCTCGATCACCGTCGGCGCGATCGTGACCCTGTTCGTCACGATGCAGCTCACCGGCCGCATCCGCTGGTCGGACCGCCTTCGCGACAGCCCTGCCGCACCGGCCGCCGAGGGGTAAGCCATTGACGGATTTGAAAGCTCGATCTTCTTCGGGCCGGGCTCAACGTGGTGCGCGCCGCGTCGGATACGTCGACGAACACCATTCTCACGCGCCTCCTGCGTTACGGAGTACTTGTTGTGCCGCTACAGCGTCGCCCAGACGTCGAGCTTCGTCTTCACTTTGGCGATCACGGCGTCGGTGAACTCCGTCGTGGAGGCGTGGCCGCCGAGGTCGCTGGTGGCGGTCCCTTCGCGGACGGTCTCGAGCACCGCCTCATAGATCGCCCGTGAGGCGGCCGTCGCGCGGCGGTCGTCGATGAACGTGAGGAGCGCGGCGATCGCGAGGATCATCGCCATCGGGTTGGCGACGTTCTTACCGAACAGTCGCGGCGCCGTGCCGTGCGGCGCCTCCGTCATCACCACGTCCGGCTTTCCTTCGGCCGTGAACGACATCAGCGTCGACTCGGC
>DASWSC010000201.1:0-15904 GCA_036402855.1 Candidatus Elarobacter sp.
CGGCTTCGCTTTCCGCGCGCCGCACCCCGTAGATCAGGTTCGGGCGATCGAACCCTTTCACGATCGGCTTCACGTGCGGGATCCCGAGCTGCACGAGGATGTCTTCGCGCACCGCGGGCGTCGCCGTCGCGGTGAGCGCGAGCACGGTCGGCTCGCCCAGCTGGCGGATCACCTTGCCGAGATTCAGATAGGCGGGCCGGAAATCGTGCCCCCACTGCGAGATGCAATGGGCCTCATCGACGACGAACAGCGGGATCGTGAGCTCTTGCAGGATGTTGACGAACGCGTCGTCCTCGAGCTTCTCCGGGGTGACGAAGACGATCTTGAGCTGCCCCGACGCGATGCGCGCCATCGCGGCGAACTCTTGGTCTTCGGAGAGCGTCGAGTTCAGCGCCGCGGTGGCGGTGACGCCGCGCTCGGAGAGCATGTCCAGCTGATCCTTCATCAGCGCGATCAGCGGCGAGACGACGATCGTCGTCCCCTCCATGAGCAGCGCGGGGAGCTGATAGCACAGCGACTTTCCCGCGCCGGTCGCGAGAATCGCGAGCGTGTCCTCACCGTCCAGGATCCGGCCGATCACTTCTTCCTGACCGGGGTTGAAGAAATCGTAACCGAACTTCTCGCGCAACGCCGCGCGAATGTCTACCGTCGTCGTCATCGTCCTCTCGGGTCCGACCCTACGACAGGCGACGCCTCGCTTGGAAAGCGGACGCCACGGCCGTGGATAGCCGGCGCTCTCTGGGTACCCTCCCGGCTCATCGTTAAAACGCGCGAGACCGGCCCGCGGGTTGCCTTGCGCCGCCCGTATCGCACGACTTCCGGCCCTGCGACAGGCTCGGGGTCGAAAAGGAAAAACCCCACCGGGGTGTCGCTGTACCGAACCTGGCGGCCCCGATCGTTCGCCGACCTCGTCGGGCAGGACGCGGTGGTCAAGACGCTGACGACGGCCCTCGAAACCGGCCGTCTCGCGCACGCCTACCTGTTCTCCGGGCCGCGCGGCTCGGGGAAGACCTCCGCCGCCAAGATCCTCGCGCGCTGCATCGAGTGCGTCAACGGCCCGACCGCGACACCCGACAACACGTGCGAGAACTGCGTCGCGATCCTCGAAGGGACCGCGCTGGACGTGCTGGAGATCGACGCCGCGTCGAACCGCGGGATCGACGAGATTCGCGCGCTGCGCGACGCGGTGAAGTTCGCGCCCGCGGTGATGCGCAAAAAAGTCTACATCATCGACGAAGCGCACATGCTCACGAAAGAGGGCGCCAACGCGTTCCTCAAGACGCTGGAAGAGCCGCCCGAGTGGGCGGTGTTCATCCTCGCGACGACGGCGCCCGAGTCGCTTCCGCCGACGATCCTGTCGCGTTGCCAGCGCTACGCGTTTCGCCGCATCGCGATCCCGACGATGATCGCGCGGATGCGCGAGATCGCCGGCACCGAGGGGATCGCGATCGACGACGAGGCGCTCGGCGCGATCGCATACCGTGCCGACGGCGGCCTGCGCGACGCGCTCACCATGCTCGAGCAGGTGGCGGCGTTCGCGAACGCGGCCGCGAGCTCGGCGGAGACCGTCGACGCGGCCGTCGTCGAGGCCGCGTTCGGGCAGACGGGTCGCGCGTTCGCGCGTGCGCTCCGGGACGCGACGCTCGACGGCGACGCCGCCGGCGCGCTGCGGATCGTCGACGAAGCATCCGACGCGGGCACCGACATGACGGGCCTGATCCGGAGCGTGATCGCGGAGTTCCGGCACTTGCTGGTCGCACGGGTGAACCCCGACCTCCTCGCGCGCGACCTCGCCGAGGACGACGCCAAGGCGGCACGCGAGCGCGCGGCGGTCACCCCGCAGGCCCGACTGGTGCGCGCCCTGCGCCTCCTCGCCGACGCGATGTCCGCCGCGCGCGGTTCCGGCAACGCGCGGCTGGAGCTCGAAAGCGCGGTGCTGCGCTTCGTCCTGCAAGGCGAAGACCCGACGCTCGACGCGCTCTCCGCGCGCGTCGCCGCGCTCGAGACCGGCGATCAACCCCCGCACCCCGCGCCGGCGCCCCGGCCGGAGCCCGCGCCTGCGCCCCGCCCGGAGCCCGCGCCGCGCGCCGAGCCGGCACCGCGCGCCGAGCCCGCAGCCCGCGCCGAAACGCCGCCGCCGCCGAGCTCCGCCGCGGAGCCGCGCGCGCAAGCGGTCGCACCGATGGAGCTGACGCTGCAGAAGCTGCGCACGCGCTGGTCGAGCATCCGGCAGCGCGCCGAAGAGGTGAAGCCGTCGCTCACCGCGCCGCTCAGCCGCGCCACCGTGGAGTCGCTCGACGGCGACACGGTAGCGCTGCGCATCCCGATCCCGCCGATGGCCGACATCGTGAAGCGCGATCTCGCCACGCTGAAGAAAGCGATCGCCGACGTGACGGGGCGCGCGCTCGACGTACGCGTCGTGACGGGTGCCGGCGCGCCGCCCCCGGAACTCGTGGTCTCGCACGACGACGGGGACGCATCCGATGAGGAAGGCCTCCTCGACTACGCGCTCAAGAAGCTGCCCGCGCGCTGATCACCGAACGAAGGAACGGGAACGATCGTGAATCCTCAGATGATGAACCAGCTGCGCAAGATGCAGCAAGAGATGGCCAAAGCCCAGGAAGACATCCAGACGACGACCGTCGAGGGCGCGGCGGCGGGCGGCGCGGTGAAGATTACGATGACCGCCGACAACCGGGTCACGAAGATCTCGCTCGACAAGACGGTCGTCGATCCGGAGGACGTCGAGACGCTCGAAGACGTGATCGTCGCCGCGTTCAACGACGCGCGCGCGAAGGCCGAGGAGTTTGCCACGAAGCGAATGGGCTCGGTCACCGGCGGGCTCAAGATCCCCGGGATGTGAGCGGAGCGCGATCATCTCGACCACCATCGCAGGCCCCGTTCAGGCGCTGATCAACGAGTTCAGCAAGCTTCCGACGATCGGCCCGAAAACCGCCGCCCGCCTCGTGTTCCACCTGCTGAACCGGCCGAAGGCCGACGCCGACGCGCTGGCCGACGCGATCGTCGCGATGAAGGAACGCGTTCGCCTGTGCTCGCGCTGCTTCTCGATCACGGAGGAGGAGCCGTGCGCGATCTGCGCCGACCTGCGGCGTGACGGCACGATGATCTGTGTCGTCGCCGAGGCGAAGGACGTCTTCGCCATCGAGCGCACCTCGGCGTACGACGGCCGCTATCACGTGCTCGGCGGGCTCATCTCGCCGATGGACGGGATCGGGCCTTCGCAGTTGCGCGTGCGCGAGCTCGTCGACCGCGTCGGCGCCGAGTCGCCGAACGAGATCGTCGTCGCGACGAATCCGAACGCGGAGGGCGAGGCGACGGCGCTCTATCTCTCGCGTCTGCTCGCGCCGAGCGGCGTTCGCGTGACGCGGCTCGCCTACGGGCTGCCGATCGGCGGCGACCTCGACTACGCCGACGAGAACACGCTGGCGCGCGCGATCGAAGGCCGCCGGACGCTGTGAGCGCTCAGAGCGCGACGACCGCGTCGCCGACCGCGACCTCTCCCGGAGTCTCGACCTCGCAGTAGACGCCGACGACGTTGTCGCGCTGCGCGGCGACGGCTTCAAGGACGAGCGGCAGCGATGCGCCGGTCTGGACGTCGTAGGTGGGCGTCACGCACCGTTTGATCGTGCTGACGACCCGCAGCACGGCCGAACCCGCGCGCACGGTCGCGCCGACCAGGCCGGCCTCCCGGCGCGCGAACGAGGGCGCTGCTCGGACGAACACGTTCGGCCGCCAGCGCAGCGGATCGAGCTCCTCGCCGACCAGCGCTTCGACGTCCCGCACCCACAGATCGAAGAGCACCGAGACCGGCCGGGCGTCGAACCAGCGCGGCCGGCTGCGGTCGAGCGAGAGCAGCACCCCGGCGTCGCTCGCGTACGAGGCGGCGGTCGCGGGATCGGCGGTGCGGTGCAGGTGCGGCGACTCCTTGCCCCGGTAGGGCTTCCCGGCGCGCGCATGGGTCGGCGTCTCGACGACCAGCGCGGCACCGCGATCGCCCTCGACGCCGTCGGCGAGCACGCTCGCCCGGCCGAGCGGCTCCGCCTTGAGGCTCTTGACCGGATAGCGCCAGAGTGCCTCGACGACGCCCAACTCCATCGCCCGGGATTCGCGCAGCGGGCGCGCGAACGCCTTTGCGGCGTGCAGAACACGGAACTCCGTCCGCTGGGTGCGGGCGAGATGCTCGATCGCGCGATCACGCTCTACGTCCGCCGGTTCGCGCTGATCGTCACCGTGCTCGCCGTCGTGACGGTACCGCTCATGGTGCTGCAGGGGCTCGTCGCCCCCGAGTCGGCCCGCGCGTTCTCGGAACTGGGCCGCGTCTTCGCCGCCTCGGCCGACCCGCACGGCGCACAGAAGGCCGCCGACGCGATGGCGCTCGACAGCCGCATGTCGCCGGCCGGCGCGCTCCTGATCTTCGCCTCGGTGTTCGTCCGCGTGCTGATGTGGTGCGCGATCCTGGCGGTCGTCGCCGCTGCCTACGCAGGGCACGTCACCCGGATCGGAGACGCGTATCGTCTCGCGCTGAAGCGGTGGTTCCCGCAGATGGTCGTCGGGCTCGCCTTCATGCTGCTCGGGATGTTCGCGCTGATCCCGGTGTTCGTGCTCTACATCATGCTGATCTTCGCGCTGGTCGCGCTCGCCGCGCTGCACCTCCCTGCGGTCGCGATCGTGGCCGGCATCGCCGGCGGCGTCGTCGTGCTCGGCGGCGCGCTGGTGATCGGCGCGCTCGTGTTCATGGCGTACGAGCTCGCCGCCGTCGCGATCGTCACCGAGACGGGGAACCCGATGCAGGCGATCGGGATCGGCCTGCGGCGGGCGTTCGCGCCGGGGATGAAGCGGCGCACGCTTGCGGCCGGGCTCGTGCTGCTGGTGGTGACGTACGCGGGGACGCTGCCCGTCATCGCCGCGGCGGTGCTCGTCACCGCGCTGACGCACGTCGAGGCGGCGTACTTCGCGATCATGGCCGTCGGGACGGTTCTGCTCGACGGGCTGGTCGCCGCGTTCGTCGTGGTCTACGCGGTCGACGTGCGGGTCCGGCGCGAAGGCTTCGATCTCGTCGTCCCCGAGGCCACCGCGCCGGCATGACCGAGCCGCGCCCGCTCACGATCGGCGAGATCTTCGATCGCGCCGTGACCCTCGTCGCCCGCAACTGGCGCGTCGTCCTCCTGCTCTCGCTCGTCACGGCGGTTCCCGACACGCTCATGCGGGCGCTGAACCGGGGTCACTTGCCGCGCGGCCCGGGGGGGACCCTCGTCGAGATGCTCGCCGAGGTCATCGTGTACTCGTTGACCGGTGCGGCGTTGGTCATGCTGTTCGCGGATGCCGCCGCACCGCGAGAAGCGGTCGCGCTGCTGCGGCGGGCCGCCGCCCGCTACGCGCGGGCGTTCTGGACCATGTTCGTGCTGGAGATCGGTACGATGGTCGTCATCCTCCTGTTCGCCTTCGTCATCGGGGCCGGGCTAGGGATCGGAAGCGCGCTCGCGGGGCTGCCCGGCGCGATCTCCGGCAGCCTCATCGGAGCGATCCCGGCCGTGATCTTCGCTCCGACGTTGATGGTCGCGTTGATCATGGCGTTCCCCGTTGCGATCCTGGAGGACGCCGGTCCGGTGCGCGCCTTCGCGATCGCGACACGACGCGCGCGCGGCGGCGGCTGGGTCCGCGCGGTCCTCCTGACCGGAGCGACGATGCTGGTCGTCATCCTTCCGTTCATGGCGTTCGAGTGGACGCTCGGGCGCCTCGCCGCCGCGACCGGCGCGTGGTGGCTCCTCACCGCCGAGCCTGCGCTGATCGCCGTTCTCGGAACCGGCTACGGGTCGGCGCTCACCACGGTCGTCGCGATCGACTACCGCAACCGCCGCGAAGGCGCCGACCTCGCCGCGGCGCTCGAAGCGGCGCGCTCCGCGTGACGGCTCCGTGGCCGCACGGCGACCCGCGCGAGGTGATTCGCCGGATCGTCGCCGAGCCGCACTACCAGCGCGCGCCGCAGCATGCGGGCGAGAAGAGCTGGCTCGACTATCTCGGCGACGGGCTGCACCGGTTGTGGCAGATGCTCATTGCGCCGCTCCGTTCGCTGACGGGGAACGGCACGGTCAGCGAGATCATCGGGCTACTCGTGCTCGCAGCCGTCGTCGTCGTCCTCGCGGTGCTGATCGTGCGGGTCGTCCGGCAGGTCCGGCGCCGTGATGCGCGCCGGCACGCGGTCGCGCCGAGCGCGCTCGGCGCCGGCGCCGACGCGCGGACGCTGCTCGCGCGTGCGCTCGAGGCTGCGGCGGCGGGACGTCATCACGATGCGGCGGCGCTGCTCTGGGCCTCGGCGCTGCACGCGCTCGACGAGCGCGGGCGCGTTCGCTACGATCCGGCCCGCACGCCGGGCGAATGGCGCCGGGTGGTCGGCGAGCCGGGATTCGACGCGCTGGCGCGGGACGCGGTCACGGCGCTGTTCGGGGAGCGCGGCGCCGACGCCGAGCTCGTCGCGCGGATGCGCGCGTCGTACGATCGCGTCGTCACCGCATGAGACGCGACGTCGTCGTCGCCGGCCTCGCGCTCGCCGCCGTCGTCGGGATCTCGCTGTTCGGGGATCACGGGCAGAAGCCGCAGGCGGCGACGCGCGCGAGCGGAGACTACAGTTTCGGCGGTTACCGCGCGTGGTCCGAGCTGCTCGCGCGCGAAGGCCTGCGCGTCGAGCCGTTCCGCCGCCATCACGACGCGCTCGCCGGCAGCGGGATCGACACGCTGGTCGTCGCGTTCCCCGACGATCCGGTGCCGCATCTGTGGGACGCCTCGGAGCGCGACGCGCTGCGGCAGTGGGTTCGCAGCGGCGGCCGCATGGTCGACATCGGGCTGACGCCGCCGGCCGGGAAGGGCGATGCTGCGGGCGAGAAGGTCGTGCTCGACGACCGCACGCACGGCGGCGGATCGCTCCAGGGTCCGTTCGCGCGCTGGGTCGGCACGCTCGCGAACCGCGGCGACGACCGTCTGGTCGCGCGGAAGGGCGTGCGCGACGTCGAGACGCTGCTGCGCGACCGCGGCGGCGCGCTCGTCGTCCGATACCGGTACGGCCGCGGTGAGGTCGTCGGCGTCGCGAGCGCCGCGCTCTTCGAGAACCGTGCGATCGTGCGCGGCGACGCCGCGCGGCTCGCGTTCTTGATCGCCCGCCCCGGGCGCGCCGGCGGCGCGGTCGCCTTCGACGAAGCGATTCGCGGCGACGTGGTGGAGAAGCCGTGGTACCGCGCGCTCAGCGCCGCGGAGCTGGTCGCGCTGGCGCTCGCCGCGCTGGCCGGACTGCTGTGGCTGCTGTACGGGATCGTCCCGCTCGGACCGCCGGTGCGGTTGCGCGCACCGCGCGAGCCGACGTCGGGCGAGTTCGTCGACGCGGTCGCGGCACTGTACGAGCGCGCTCGCGCGCGCGATCACGCCGGCGAGGTGCTGCTGCGCGCGGCTCGCCGAACGCTCGAGCGCGGCCCGCGCTCGAAAGAGAACGCCGTCCTGGCCGAGCGGGTGCGCTTCGCCGAGATGGAACCGCTGAACGACGACGCCGCGCTCGTCGCCGTCGCGCAGCTCGCCCGCGCAACCCGTGAGGAGACCATTCGTGGAACAGACCCCGACCGACGTTTCGCATCGCCTGCGCGAGGGCTTGGCGCGCGTCATCGTCGGAGGTGACCGGGTCGGCTTCGCGCTCACCGTCGCGCTGCTCGCCGGCGGCCACGCGCTGGTCGAAGGCGTACCGGGGACGGGGAAGACGCTCACCGTGCGCGTCCTCGCGCGGCTGCTCGGCGTCGCGTACGGCCGGATCCAGTTCACGCCGGATCTCATGCCCTCCGACGTCGTCGGCACGACGGTCTTCGACCAGCGCAGCGCGACCTTCTCGCTGCGCCAGGGTCCGGTCTTCTGCAACCTCCTGCTCGCCGACGAGATCAACCGCACGCCGCCGAAGACGCAGGCTGCGCTGCTCGAAGCGATGGAGGAGCGCCGCGTCACGATCGACGGGACGACGCACGAGCTGCCCGCGCCGTTCATGGTCTGCGCGACGCAGAACCCGGTCGAGTTCGAGGGGACGTATCCTCTCCCGGAGGCGCAGCTCGACCGGTTCCTGGTGCGCGCGCGGACCGGCTATCCCAGCGCGGCCGACGAGCGCGCGCTGATCGCGCGCGCGGTGGCGGGGTTCGACTCGCACCACCTGGACGCGATGGGAATCGAAGCCGTCGTCGGGAGCGACGAGCTGCAGGCGGCGCAGCGGGCGGTGCGCGCGATTCACGTCGCGGAGTCGCTCCAGGGCTACCTCTACGACATCGTCGCGGCGACGCGCACCTCCCCGGACGTCGCGCTCGGCGCGAGCCCGCGCGCGGCGCGGGCGCTGGTCGTCGCCTCGCAGGCCGCCGCGTATCTCGAGGGCCGCGCGTTCGCGACGCCCGACGACGTGAAGGACGTCGCGCCGCTCGTCCTTCCGCACCGCATCATCGTCCGCCCGGAGGCCGAGCTCGACGGGACGACGGCCGAGGACGTCGTCACCCGGGTGCTGGCGAGCGTGCGCGCACCGGAGGAATAGATGCCGCGGATCGCGCCGCGCGGGATCGTGGTGCTGCTCGTCCTCGCCGTCCCGGCGTACGCGCTCGCGCGCGTCGCGCCGTGGCCGCTCGCGCTCGCGAGTGCGCTCGCGGCGTTCGCCGCGCTGGTCGTCTGCGACGTTCTGCTGCTGCGCGGCGACGTGCGGATCGTGCGGCTCGTGCCGCCCCGGCTGGCGCTTGCGCGGCGCGACCTGCTGAGCTACGAGATCTCGAACCGCAGTGCGACGCTGCGGCGGGTCGCGATCGTCGAGGCGCCGGCGGCGCGGCTCGCGATCGATCTGCGCGAGGCGCACGCGACGCTGCCGCCGGGTTCGCGGACGACCGTGACGCTCGGCGTCGTGCCGCGCGAGCGCGGCCGCACCGAGCTGCGCTCGTACCACGCGCGGATCGGGTCGCGCCTCGGGATCGTCGAGCTGCGCCGCAGCTACCGCGAAGGCGTTCCGGTGCGCGTGATGCCCGATCTCTCGGCGCTCGACCGGAGCGGCGATCTGGTCGCGCGCACCAAGCTGATCGAGTCGGGGCTGCGCCGGCTGCGCCGCCGCGGGGTCGGCGGGGAGTTCGCCAGCCTGCGCGAGTACACGCGCGACGATCCGTTCCGCACGATCGACTGGAAGGCGTCGGCGCGCCGCGGGAAGCCGATGGTCGCGCAGTACGAGGTCGAGCGCGCGCAGCAGATTCTGGTCGCGATCGACGCCGGCCGGCTGATGACGCCGCGCCTCGGCGACCGCCGCAAGCTCGACTACGCCGTGAGCGCCGCCCTGTCGATCGCGGCGATCGCGCGGCTCGCCGCCGACCGCGTCGGCCTGATCGCGTTCGCCGCGGAGGTGCTGGCGCGCGTCACGCCCGGTGCCGGTGCCCAGCACAGCGCTCGGCTGACCGACGCGCTCTCCGACCTCGAAGCGCGCTTCGAGGAGGCGGACTACGAGCGCGCGTTCATCGACCTGGAACGCACGCTGCGCCGGCGGAGCTTGATCGTGCTCTTCACCGACCTGTTCGATCCGGTCGCGTCGAGCGCGGTGCTCGGCGCCGCGAAGCTGCTGACGACACGGCACCTCGTCCTCGTGGTGCTGATGAACGACGCCGCGATCGCGGGCGCGCTGCGCCGCACGCCGCGCGACGCCTCGGACGCCTATCGCTCGGCGGTCGCGGCGAAGCTGGCCGACGAGCGCGCGCGCGCCGTCGCAGCGCTACGCGAACGCGGCATGCTGGTCGTCGACGTCCCGGCCGCCGAGCTCAGCATCGCCCTGCTCGACGCGTACGTCGACATCAAGACGCGCGGCCTGCTGTGAGCGCCCGGCGCCGAACAGGTACACGATCAGCACCACCGCGGTGAGCGCGCCGATCGCGCCGCGCACCGGGATCGGCAGGCGCTGCGGCGAGACGAAGCCTTCGATCGTCCCCGCGACGCAGAGCAGCAGCGCGACGCCGGTGACGAGCGTCCCCGCGCGGCGTGCCGCGACGACCAGCGCGTCGCCCCGCCGCGCGCGCCCGGGACGCAGGTAGCCGCCGGCGAGGACCAGCCCGGCGCCGCCGGCGATCTGGATCGCGGTCAGCTCGATCACGCCGTGCGGCGCGATCGTGGCCCAGAAGTCGGCGCCGAAACCGGCTTTGGCGTAGAGCGCGCCGAGCGCGCCGACCATGAGACCGTTGGTCAGGATGATCCAGCCGGTCAGCAGACCGCCCGTCATCCCGCCGGCGAACGCGATCGCGGCGACACGTACGTTGTTCGTGATGATCTCCGAGGCGACCGCCGGCGAGAACGCGCGGTCGAACCCGAAGTTCGAGTCGTGCAAGGCCCTGGTGACGGGGGGCAGCGGCATCCCGGGGAGCAGCGCGTGGACGTTCGTCGGGTCGGACGAGACGGAGCCGTAGGCGACCAGCGCCGAGACCACCGTCACCGTGCAGCAGAAGACGATCGGCGCCCACGACCGGCGCACTTCGCGCGGAAAGCCACGCAGGACGAAATCGCGGGCGCGGTTCCAGCCGTTGCGCGCGGTCGCCACGTACACCACCGAGTGCGCGCGCGCCGTCAGCCGGTTCAAGTGCTCGAGGACGACCGCGTCGACTCCGCGCGTCCGCGCGATCGCCAGATCGCTGGTCGCCGCGCGGTACGCGAGGGCGAGCTCGTCGATCTCGTCGGGCGAGAGTGAACGCACGCCTTTCCCCGCGGCGCGGTCGACGAGTGCCGAGAGGCGGTCCCACCGCTCCCGCCGTGCCGCAACGAACCGCCGGTCCCGCATCGCGCACGACTTCCGCGCCGGTCCGCCGAATACTTCGGGGATGGAGCGCAGCGTCGACGTGCGGACGGGGGAGGCGGTCGCGATCCGCTACGAGCTGGCGGGGCTCGGGAGCCGCTTCCTCGCCGTCGTCGTCGATCTGCTCGCGCAGATCGCGGTGATGCTCGTCCTGGTCCTGGTCTTCGCGGTCGTCGCCGCGACCGTCCCGCAAGCGATCCCTCCGTTCGCGAAGAGTCTCGGCGCATGGGCGATCGCCGTGCTGGTGCTCGTCCTCTTCGCGATCTTCTTCGGGTGGTTCATCGTCTTCGAGGCGTGGTGGTCGGGACGAACGCCCGGGAAGCGCGCGCTGGGGCTGCGGGTCGTGCGCGACGGCGGGTTTCCGATCGACCCGGGCGCTTCGGTCATCCGGAACCTGGTGCGCATCGCGGAGCTCGCGCTCGGCTTCTACACCATCTCGGCGATCAGCGCGCTCATCTCCAAGGAGAACAAGCGGCTGGGCGACTTTGCCGCCGGAACGATCGTCGTGCGCGATCGCGTCGACGCCGCGCCCGATCTCGACGCGTACTTGGCGCGGCCCTCACGCGCCGATACCGGAGTGAGCGAGGACGACCGCGTGCTGATCGAGCGGTTCCTGGCGCGCCGGCCGGCGCTCGACCGCGCGGCGCGCGCGCGGCTCGCCTCGCAGATCGCAGACCACGTACGGCCGACGCTGCGGGCCGAGTACAGGAACCTCGACGACGAAGCGCTGCTGGAGTTCCTCGCCGGGCGCTAGTCGCTGCCGTTGCGGCGGAAGCGGACCAGGATGTCGCGCGCGAACGTCATCGCGGTCGCCTTCGCCTCTTCGTAGACGTGCGAGGCGTCCTGCGCGCCCATCTGACGCCCGTTGCGGTAGAAGAACGCGACGCCTTCGCCGACGACGATCGTCCCCGCGTACGCGATCGCGGCTTTGATGAAGACGCCGCCGACCGGGATGAAGCCGGAAAGCTCGCGCGCGAGCGCGCGCCAGCCGAAGCCGCCGCCGACGACGGGGAGCAGCTCCCACATCTGCGCCAGATCGGGATCGCGCCCGTAGGTCGCGCCGATGTTGAGCATGAGGTTCATCTGGATCCCGGTGATCGCGAACATGTCGGCGCCCGAGGCGAACGCGCCGAGCACCAGTCCGAGGATCGGGACGTGGTCGACGACCGCGCTGGCGCCAGAGACCTTCAGCGCCGCCATCGCGGCGTCGCGGGTCAGCTTCGCGGCGACGGTGTCGCGCAGCGCGGGGAGGCGCCGCCCGACCGCGACCTCCATCCCCTTGCAGCAGTCGATCAGATGCGGCAAGAACCGCCCGCGCAGCGTCTCGTAGACGATGCGGTCGACGGCGTACTCCTCGACCCCGCCCGCGGGCGGCGCCTGCACCGGTCCGGTCGGGACGGCCGCGTCGCGGTCGACGATCAGCACCAGGACGGGGAGGCGAAGCGCGGTCAGGCGCTCCAGCCCCAGCGAGCCGCGGTCGACGGCTCTGCCGACGCAGATGACGGCCCGCGCGTCGGTCGTGTCGACCGACCGGGTCGCGTCGAGCGTCTCGAACGCGGCGGCGGCCTCGAAGGGGATCGAATCGCCTTCCTGGCCCGCCAGCATGACGGCGCGGAGCTCCCCGAGCAGCGCCGGGTCGCCGCAGACGAAGAACTTGAACGGGCGGCGCGCGCCCGCGTGGATCGCTCCGGCGTTGAGCGACCCGCGCAAGCGTTGGAAGATCGCGGCGGCGGCGGTGGCGTTCACGCTACGCTCCTACCCCGTCCGGGCGAGCGGGTTACGTCCGCCCGCGCGCCTCTTTGTCCGGGTCGTCCGCGTAGCTGAGGTAGACCAGCCCCAGGAAGATCTCGAGGGACTGCGCGTACATCCCGCGCGCGTTCGCCAGGTCGACCATCGGCTTGCCGGTCGCCTTGGCCTCGGCGAGGATCGCGGGGGCGGCGGCGTTCGTGTCGGCGCCGATGATCACGGCCGAGGCGACCTCGCCCGGGGTCACGTTCTGCCGCGCGAGATCGGCGAAGTCGACGCCCTTCGTGTGGAAGCGCACGTCGAGCGCGTGCTGGAACGTCGCGTAGCGGTCCTGCGACTCTTGCAGGCCGAGCATGTCGATCCGCGTCTCGAGCTGCCGCGAGCGCGCCATGTTGAAGAGCTGCGAGGACTGCGTGGCGCCGACCGCGGCTTTGTTGAGCGAGTCGACGGCCTTCGTCATCACCGGCTCAATGCGCTTGTAGTCGCCGACGTTCACGTCGCCGCGATTGTCGAGCGAGACGTGGCGCAGCTCGGTGACGAACAGATCGAGATCGCCGAGCGCGACGTCGAGCATCGCCAGCGAGGCGCGCGCCGCGTCGACCCCGCGCACCATGTCCGAGTCGGCGGCGGCCAGCGACGCCAGCATCCGCGGGTAGGCGGGGAACGTCGAGAGCGACTGCGGCGGCGGGTTGTCGAGCTTGAGCGGCGCCTGCAGCTCGGCGATGAGGTCGGCGTTGTCCTTGAGCAACCCGCCTTCTTTGTTTCGTTCCAGCGAGCCGACGCCGCCGATCGTCTCGGCGGCTTTGCTGGTCGCCGCGTCGAGCGACTTCGACATCGTGTTGACGTTGTGGAGCAGCGTGTCGAGGCGCGAGTCCTTCGGCGGCTGCACGCGCGAGAAGTCGGGCATCCCGTAGACGATGTTCTGGAGCCGCGAGCGCAGCGACTTCAGCTGGTCGAGACCTTCCTTGCGGCGCGTCGCGATCGCCGTCGAGGCTTGCGTCTCGTTGGTCTGCGCGGTCGCCATCTGCGCGCGCAGCGGCGTCAGGTCCGGCCGCAGCAGGCTCAGCCGGCGCTCCGCGTCGCGCAGCGCCTTGACGCGAACGTCGGCGAGCGCTTTGGCCTGCGGCGAGACCTTTTCGGCCGCCGCGACGAGATTCTGCTCACCCTTCGAGACCTGGCCCAGCGCGAGCTGCGCCTGGCCGAGCTGGAACTGCGCCGTCGCGTCGTCGGGGCGGCGCTTCAGCACGTCGGCGAACTTCATCGCCGCGATGTTGTAGCGCGCGCTGTCATAGTCGTGGGTCGCTTGCGCGATGCGCTGGTCGTCGGTGCGGAGTGCCGGGTTGAGCTCGGGATCGCCGTTCAGGTTCGCGAGCCGCTTCGGCGTCCCGGGATGATCGGCGAGATACTTGGAGATGAGGTCGTGGTTCTCGCCTTCGACGGCGCCGAGGTGCGCCATGAACGTGCGCATCGAATCGGGGTCGTACCCGGCGCGCGCCATCAGCATCAAGCCGTACTTGTCGGCTTCGTTCTCGTCGTCGCGCGCGATGCGCGCCTGCAGACCGGCCTGCGCGATCTGCCCGAACCGGTAGACGATCGGGATGAACAGCGACGCGACGCCGAAGATGACGTTGAGGATCGAGGCCTTGTTCTGCGCGGTCACCGCGTGGCGGCGCTCGATGTGGCCGGTTTCGTGGCCGATCACGCCCGCCAGCTCGTCGTCGCTCTGGACGAAGTCCAGCGTCCCCTCGTTGATGTAGATGTAGCCGCCCATCGTCGAGAACGCGTTGATGTCGGAGACGTCCAGGATCTTGATCGAGTAGGGAACGTCCTTGCGCGCCGTCTGCGCCCAGAGCTTGTTCGAGATCTCGTTCACCCACTGGTTGAGCAGCGGATCGGTGACCACGACCGTCTGGTCGGTGATCTGCTTGTCGAGCTCTTTACCTATCTGCACCTCGGAAGAGGTCGGCAGGGCGTACGCGGGTGCCGGGATGCTGGCACTCAGCATCGCGATACTGAGCGCGATGACGACGAAACGGCGGAACGGCATGGATGGCTGTCCTCGGGGGGGCTCCCAGGGTCTACGCCCGGGGTCAAACGGTTCGACGGAACGCCGGAACTCTCCACTCCTAACGCGCGAACCTGAGGAATGTATGTGGAGAACCGAACTTTCCCGTGCATTCCGTGTGGAACGCGCAGGGCCGGGTTCCGGGGCATCGGAACGGCGGGCGATCATGGTCCTGGAGGGACACCGATGAGCACCGTTCGCGGCCGCGGCCGCAGCCTGGAGATCGCCGTCGACCGCGCCTTATCGGACGCGGTCGACGAGCTGCGCACGCAGTTTGCCGCCCGCCCCGACTTCTACCGCGGCAGCAGGGCGGTCGCCAACCTCGGCGCGCTGCAGCCGCCGGCGGGCGAGTTGGCCGCCTTTCGCGACGCGCTCGCCGAGTTCGGGATCACGCTCGACGGGGTGAGCGGCGCCGACGCGATCGCGGCGGCCGTCGCCGAGCTCGACCTGGCGTATCTCGGTACCGCCTCGGCCGCCGACGTCGCGGCGCTGCCGCGCCGCCCGACCCGTGACGTGACCCTTTCCGACGAGGCGCGCTCGCTGGTCGCCGACTTCGCCGGCGCGCGCGCCGACATGGTCCGGCGCCGCAAGGACCCGCCGATACCCGTCGCCGCGGCCGCCGCGGCCGGGGTCGCCCTCCCCGCGACGCCGCGGCCGATGGCGGTCGGCGTCTCGACGCTGTACCACCGCGGGACGCTGCGCGGCGGACAGGCGCTCCACAACCTCGGCAACCTCGTCGTCATCGGCGACGTCAACCCGGGCGCCGAGCTCGTCGCCTCGGGCGACATCGTCGTCTTCGGGGCGCTGCGCGGCGTCGCGCACGCGGGCGCCCAGGGCGACCGGAGCGCGCGGGTGATCGCGCTCGAGCTCGCGCCGACCCAGCTCCGCATCGCGACGCTCATCGCGACCAGCGACGCGGGCTCGAAGCCGCGCGGGCCCGAGCACGCCTCGATCCTCGCCGAGCGAATCGTCGTCGTCCCCTTCGCCGAGGCGGATCTCCGCCGGGAGCAGCTCGCATGACCACCGACGGAACCGCGGCGCGCGCGCGCCGCATCGTCCTCACCTCCGGCAAGGGCGGCGTCGGAAAGACGACGACCACCGCGAACCTCGGCGCCACGCTCGCCAAGCGCGGCCACCGCGTCGTCCTCGTCGACGCCGACATCGGGCTGCGCAATCTCGACCTGGTCCTCGGCGTCGAGAAGCGCATCGTCTTCGACCTGGTCGAGGTCGTCGAGGGCCGCTGCCAGCTCCGC
>DASWSC010000202.1:0-3305 GCA_036402855.1 Candidatus Elarobacter sp.
CGGCGCGGTAGATCAGCGCGCCGGCCAGCGTCTGGGCGCTGGCCGAAGCGATCGTGAACGTGTCGGTGATCTGGCGCGGGATCGTCGGCAGCGGTGCGTTGTCCGAGGTCACGTAGCCGCCCAGCGTCGATGCGCTCGCCGCGTAGGCGAGCTCGAACGCCGAGGAACCGTTGGTCACCCGAATCACCCCCGCGGGATTCGCCGCGGCCGGAATCGAGGTCGCCAGGACGAGCGCCAGCGCGCCCAGCGAGCCCGCAGCTCGTGATCGTCGGAACATCACACCCCCGCTTCCGGCCGCGCCGTCCTAGGGCACGGGCCGAACGTCGTCGAGCGAGCCTCATTATGCAGGATCGCTGCACGCAAAGCAAGATCTTGTCCTATAATTGCTAGCATGAAATTGCCAGGGACGGATGCTATGAGATCATCGAGCAGAACACGCCTCGCGGCACTCCTCGCGTCGGCGGTCGTCGCGGTCGGCGCGCAGGGCTCGCCGCCGCGCGCGGACGGGGCGCCGCGGGCCGGGCCCGCCGCCGCGGCACCCGCCGTGCTCCCGCTGCAGATCATCCGCGCCGAGCGCGCCGCCGAGGTGCTGCGCGGTCTGTTTCCGCGGGCGCGCGTGCGGGTCGACCGCGCCTCGAACGCCGTCGTCGTGATCGCGCCTGCCGACGACGTCGCCGCGATGCGCGCCGTGCTCCAAGGGATCGACGTGCGCGGACCCCTGCGCGCGACCGCCGAGGCGGTCCAGCTCCGCACCGCCGATCCGGCGATCGTGGCGGCGCGGGTCCGGCGCCTGTACCGCGGCGTGCGCATCGAGAGCGCGCCGAACCGCACGCTCCTCATCGAGGCGACGCCGGGCGACCTCGCCCAGATCAAGGCGCTGATCGCGGCGATCGAGACGCCGCCGGCGAGCACCGCGCCGCAGGTCGCGCCCGTCGAGGCCGTTCGCGTCACCAAAGCTTCGGCGCGCGACGTCGCGCGCGCGGTCGCGCACCAGTTCCGCACCGTGCGCGCGAGCGTCGCCGGGCAGTCGGTCGTGCTCGGCGGTCCGCCCGACGACGTCGCCAAGGCGAAGGCGCTGGTCGCGCTGATCGACCAGCCGCAGGCGGGCGTGCGGTACACGCAGATCTACCGGCTGCGCTTCGTCGACGCGCGTTCCGCCGGCGATCTGATCGCGCGCTCGTTCCGCGACGCGCAGGTCACCACCGACGCGGGTCTCAACGCGCTCTCGGTCCTCGGCACGGCCGCGCAGCACCAGCGGATCGCCGACGCCGTCGCGCAGCTCGACGTCGCGGGTGCGGGCTTCGCGTCGGGCGGGCCGCCGGTGCAGCAGCCCGGCAGCGACGCGGCCGGCGCGGCACTGAGCGGGATGGAGGTCATCTCGCTGCGCGCCGCCGCACCCGGGCTGAACGGCGCCCCGTCGTCGTCGGCGACCGACATCGCCGCGACCGTGACCCAGGCGATGCAAGGCCAAGCCTCCGACCTGCACATCACCGTCCCGCCCAACGGGACGCAGCTCGTGCTCAGCGGGAGCGCGTACTCGATCCGCCTCGCCAAGGCGCTGATCGACCAGCTCGACGTCGAGCAGAAGCTGGTCGTCCTCGACACGCAGATCCTCGAGGTCGACGAGACGGCGGCGAAGAGCCTCGGCCTGAGCCTCAGCAGCCCGGCGGTCGGAACGACGTTCTCCGAAGTCCTCCCGTCATCGCCGGACGGCGGGACCCCGCCGCCGTTCATCGGCTTTCAGCCCCTGACGCGCTCGGCGATCTCGTTCGGCGTCACGCTGAACCTGCTGATCCAGCGCGGAAAGGGCCGCGTCCTCGCCGACCCGCGGATCACCACGATCTCGGGCCGCACCGCGACGATCCGCGCCGGCGACAACATCGCGATCGTCACCACGACCGGCGGCGGAACGGGGACCGTCGCCACGACCCAGCTCCAGACGTTCCAGACCGGCGTCACGCTCGACATCACGCCGGTCGTGAACGCGGGCAACTTCATCACGGTCTCGCTGCACCCGACGGTGAACAGCCTGGCCGGCGTCGCGAACGGAATCCCGCAGATCGCGACCCGCGACACGCAGACCACCGTCGCGATGCGCGAGGACGAGACGCTGGTGATCGGCGGGCTGATCCAGGACACGACGACGCGCACCGAATCGAAGATCCCGCTCCTCGGCGATCTCCCGCTGATCGGGCGCGCGTTCCGCAACGAAGATCTGACCCATCAGCGCAACGAGCTGATCATCACGGTGACGCCCCACATCATCACGCCGGGGACCCGCAGCGCCTGGCCGGGCGCGGGGCTGCCCGCGCCGGGAACGGCGCGCCCCGCGCCGAGCCCGGCGCCGTCACGATGAGGATTCGCCGCTAGGGCGAGGCGGTGCCCGGCGAACCGGGCTTCAGCGTATCGCTGCGGTCGTCGAGCAGCACGCCGTACTCGGACGACGTCCGCCCGGAATCCGAGCTCGTCTGCGAGCCCGTACCGCCGCCCATCAGCGTCTCGCCGCGCAGCCCGCCGCCCTGCGACTCGTCCTTCGGCATCCCCGCTTGCGACGCGCCCTGGGTCGTCCCTTGGCTCTTGTCGCCGTCGTGCACGGTGTCTCCCTTCGCTTCGCTCAGCACTTGCTGACCGTGTTGCTGCGCCGCTTGCTGCACCGCGCCGAGCGCCGCTTGCGCGGTTTCCTGGAGGACTTGCTTCCCGTGCTCGAGCGCGTCGGTCCCGAGGTCTTTCGCGCGGCCGACGAGCTCGTCGCGCAGCGGACCGACTTTCTCGCGCTCGAGATCGGTGACCGGCGCGGCGAGTCCGGCGAGGAATCCGACGGCGAGCGCGCCGAGCGCGAGGCCCAGCGGGTTCTCGGTCGCGATCCCGACGCCGCGGCCGGCGATCGAACGGACGTCGTCCGGGTTCGGCAGCTTGTCGGCGACGCGGCCGACGGTCTCGCTCAGGGTGTTCTGCACGGTGCTCCTCACGTTGCTGGTGGTATCGCCTACGTTGCCGGTCGTCTCGTTCAGCGTGCTCGAGACGTTGCGCTTCGCGCCGCCGAGCGCCGTTCCGACCTTTCCGGTCGCGCCGGTCACGGTGTCTTTCACGCTCTCGACGACGTCGCTGATCGTCCCCTTGACGGTCTCGACGCGCTCGTTCACGGCGTCCTTGACGCGCGAAGGAACGTCGGATTTGTAGGCCAGCGCCTCGACCGTGTCACCCATGCGGGCGCGGGTCTCTTCTATCTCGCGCCGGATTTCGCTCGAGTCTTTGCCCATTCGATGTCTTCCTTCACGGTCTGCGCCGTTTGCTCGGGGACGAGC
>DASWSC010000203.1:0-2734 GCA_036402855.1 Candidatus Elarobacter sp.
CGTCATGCCGCTGAACGGCTGGCTGACCGCCCGCTTCGGGCGGCGCAACTTCTACGCCGCCTGCGTCGCGATCTTCACGATCGCGTCGCTGCTGTGCGGCACCGCGACGAACGTCTGGCAACTGGTCTTCTACCGCGTGATCCAGGGGCTCGGCGGCGGCGCGCTGCAGCCGACCGCGCAGGCGATCCTGTTCGAGTCCTATCCGCCGGAGCGGCGCGCCGGGGCGATGGCGATCTTCGGGCTCGGCGCGATGGTCGGCCCGGCGCTCGGGCCGACGCTCGGCGGCGTGATCGTCGACAATTATTCGTGGCCGCTGATCTTCTACATCAACATCCCGATCGGGATCGTCGCGTTCTTGATGACCCTCGCCTTCATCCGCGATCCCGCGTACCTCAAACGCGACACCTCGCCGATCGACTACACCGGGCTCGCGTTGCTCACGGCCGGCATCGCGTCATTGCAGTACGTGCTCGAGCGCGGACAGCGCGAGGACTGGTTCTCGTCCTCGACGATCGTGCTGCTCACCGTCGTCTCGGTCGTCTCGCTGATCGTCTTCGGGGTGAAGGAGCTGCGCGATCCGCGCCCGCTAGTCGATCTGACGGTGTTCCGCTCGCGCGCGTTCACCGCCGGCAGCCTGATCGGGATCGTGACGGGGTTCGGCTTGTTCGGAACGGCGCTCGTGATCCCGCTCTTCCTTCAGAACGTGCTCGGCTTCACCGCGACGGAGACGGGCTTCGCGCTCCTCCCCGGGGCGCTGGCGACCGCGGTCAGCATGCCGATCGCTTCGCGACTGGTCGCGAAGATCGACGGGCGCGCGATGATCGCGTTCGGAATGCTGGTCTTCGCGTTCAGCGCGTGGTGGATGGGCGGGCTCAACCAGAGCTCCGGGTACTGGAACGTGTTCTGGCCGCGCGCGGTGCAGGGGTTCGCGCTCGGCTTTCTGTTCGTCCCGCTCTCGACCGCGACGCTGGGCGAGATGCGGCGCGAGCAGATGGCGAACGCGACCGGGATCTACACGCTCGTCCGGCAACTCGGCGGGTCGCTCGGGATCGCGATCCTGCAGTTGCTCCAGACGCGCTATCAGGACAACGCCTACGCCCGCCTGGCCTCGGGCGTCACGCCGGCGAATCCCAGCGTGCAGCGCTTCGTCCAAGACCTGCACGGAAGCGCGGCGCAGCTCTACGCGATGGTGATGCTGAACGCGACCGTCATCTCGTACGACGTCGTGCTGCGGCTGTGCGGGATCATCTTCGTGCTCTCCGCCCCGCTCGTGCTGCTGCTCCGCTGGCGGCGCGGCGGAGCGGCCGGACCTCCGGGCGAAGCCGCCGCGATCGCGGAGGAACCGAAACGAAACGTTCGCACCTAAACTTCCGTAGTGAGATCACCGAACTTCCAGGTACGAGCGAATCGCCGCTGACCCACGCACCCGCCGGCTCAACCGGGCGTCGCAAGTCGTGGGCAGGGTCGCCGAGGCGTGAGGCGACCCTCCAGAACCGCGTCGGTCTGACGACATACTGACGCGCCGCACGGCACCGTGCAGGACCTCGCGGCGACCGAGTGCGACGATAGAGCGTCATGCGCTCTTTCGCCGTTCCGCTCGCCGCGCTGGTCCTCGGCGCGCTCGCGCCGGCCGCCACCGGCGCGCAAACGCCGTCCGCGACCGGGACCCTGACGTCGGCGTACCGCGCGGCGCCCGATCCGTCGTGTGCGCGCGCGCGCTTCGATGCGGTTCAGGGGACGACGGTGCGGTACGGCGGCCCCGAGACGCCGGTCAGCACCGGCTACCTCATCGCGCCGCCCGCGCCGAAGAATGCGCCGGCCGTGCTATGGGTGCACTGGCTCGGCGCGCCGGCGACGACGAACCACACCGAGTTCCTCGGCGATGCGCAGGAGCTGGCGAAGCACGGCGTCGTCTCGCTGCTGGTCGACATGCCGTGGTCGCAGAAGGACTGGTTCACTTCGATCCGCCGGCCCGAGAGCGACCCGATCGAGATCGTCGCCGACGTCATGAAGCTGCGCCGCGCGCTCGACTGCCTGAGCGCGGTGCGCGGCGTCGACGCCGCGCGCATCGCGTACGTCGGCCACGACTTCGGCGCGATGGACGGCGCGCTGCTGCTCGGCGTCGACGAGCGCCCGCAGTACGCGGTCTTCATGGCGCCGACGCTCTCGTTCTGGGAGTGGAACCTGCTCGGAAAGCAGCCGGACGACGCCGCCGCCTACGTCGCGCGGATGAGCGCGTTCGATCTGCCGGGCTGGCTCGCAAAAGGCAAGCAGAAGGCGACGCTGCTCCAATTCGGCCAGGACGACGAGTACGTCTCGCAAGCGACGGGGATCGCGATCCGCAACGCGACGCCGAACCGCGACCGCACCTTCAAAGCCTACAAGCTCGACCACGCGCTGGACGACGTGACGGTCCGCGACGACCGCCGCGCCTGGCTGATCTCGCACCTAGGAGTCTAAAGCAGGCGCCGGGGTACGGCGCGACCCGCTTGAACGAGACGTGATGAGGGACTAGCCACGCGCTGCGACGGCGTGATAGGCTCGGCGTGAGAGAGAATCATGATCGTACCCGCACGACCGCTCGACGACGACGAGCTCCTCCGCCTCAGCGGCGACAACCCCGGCTGGCACATCGAGCGCGAGCCCGACGGATCGCTCAGCGTGAGCCCCACCTCGTACCGTAACGCGATTCGGGCGGCGGAAGCCGTTCGGCAGTTGAGCGACTGGGGCGGCG
>DASWSC010000204.1:0-4308 GCA_036402855.1 Candidatus Elarobacter sp.
TCGCACGTCGTGTGCGAGGGCCGCTGCACTTCGCAGCGCTCCTGCGCATCCTACGCCCGCGCCGCTCCGTAGCACCCGACATGGATATGGGAGCCCCTCGCCCAGCCCCGATCGTGGCGTGGTGTCTCGCGCGGCTCGCCACGCTCGCCCTCTGCGGCGCGGCTGGCCGCTCTGTCACCCTGAGCTTGTCGAAGGGTGAGCTTGTCGAAGGGTGAGCCTGTCGGGGCGTTTGCTTTTGGGTAGAGCGGGGCTATGAGCGCGGAGCGGGATCGGGCCGGGAACGGCGGGCGGAGCGAGGGCGAGCACGTCGATCCGCTGGAGCGGCGGCCGGCGGCGGAACAGGGCGATACGGCGGTGCCGGCCGAGGGCGATATCGCGCAGGCGCCGCAGACCGTCGACGAGGACGTGACGCCGGGATAGCGCGCCTCGCGCTCCGGCCTCGCTCGATCGCGGTGCCGCTGCCGGGGAACTTCATGTAGGGTGCGCGCAGATGCCCGGCGGATACCGCACGATGCTCTACCTGACCTTGAAGTTCGTGCACATCCTGCTCGCGATCACCGCGGTCGGCGCGAACTTCACCTACGGCGTCTGGGTCGCGCGGGCGCGCCGTCATCCGGAGTTCGCGGTGACCGCGCTCCGCGGGATCGCGTTCCTCGACACCTACATCGCGAACCCGGCGTACGTCTTGCTTCTCCCCACCGGCGCGGCGATGGTCGCGGTGGGGAAGATCGGGTTCGGGACCCGCTGGGTCTCGTGGGCGATGGGTCTGTGGATCATCGCGATCGCGATCGCCTATCTGCTCTATGCGCCGGTGCTGCGCCGGCAGATCGGGATCATCGCGGAGCACGGGATGGACAGCGCGGAGTTCCGCGCGACGGAGGGCCGTGCGAACGCGATGATCGGCGCGCTGAGCGTCATCGTCCTCGCGATCCTGGTGCTGATGGTGTACAAGCCGGTCTGAACGCCGGTCAGCCGCGGTTCATCAGGTTCTGGGCCAGAAACAGGACGGTCGCGGCGGAGACGATGACGGTCACGCACCACCCCGCGGCGGCGAGCCACGGCGCGACGCGCATGTCGTGCATCACCGCGCGGTTGCGGGCGACGAGCAGCATGAGCGCGATGGTGAACGGCGTCGCGATCCCGCCGGCGATCCCGCTGAAGAAGAGCAGCGTGATCGGCTTGACCCCTGCGAAGCCGATCGCGCAGGCGACCGCGACGCACGCGATCAGCGTGAGATAGAAGCGCCGGGCGCCCGCGAAGCCGGCGTCGAGGCTGTGCCGCCAGCCGAACATCTCCGCCGCGACGTACGCGCACGTTCCGGCGATGACCGGGATCGCGACCAGCGCCGATCCCAGCAGCCCGACGCCGAACACCAGCGAGGCGTACCGGCCCGCGAACGGCGCCAGGGCCTGTGCCGCCTGTTCGGCCGTCTCGGCGCGCTGATGGTGAATCCCGAGCGTCGCGCCGGTTGCGATCAGGATGAACCAGAAGGTGAGGCCGGCGACGACGATCCCGAGCGTCGCGTCGACTTGCACCAGGCCGAGACGGCGCAGCGGCGGCCTGTGTTCGCTCTGCTCGATCGTCTCCCACACGTACGCGTATGCGGTCAGCGTCGTCCCCAAGAGCGCCAGCGCGCCGGCGATCGTCTCGGGGCGCATGTCGAAGTGCGGCACGAACGTCGCGGCGAAGACGGCGCGCCAGTCCGGACGCGCGAGAAACGCCGCCGCGACGTACGTCAAGAAGAGCAGCGCGACGTATCGCAGCACGCGTTCGATCGCGTCGAACTTGCCGAAGATCAGGACGGCGACGGTGACCGCGCCGAGCGGCGCGATCCACCACGTGTAGTGGACGTGCGTGAGGAGCGCGAGGGCGGCGCCGCCGCCTTCGAGATCGGCCGCGAGCGTGAGCACGTTGACGACGAGCAGGCACGCCAGCGCCGCGAAGGCCCAGACGCGCCCGTAGTTCTCGCGCACGCAGTCTTCCAGCCCGCTTCGCGAGACGGCACCGACCTGCGCCGCGATCGATTGGATCACCGCCAGCATCGGGATGACCAGGAGCGTCAGCCAGCCGAGCTCGTAGGTCGTCGTCGAGCCGATCACGGCGAGCGTCGCGACGGTGGTCGGGTCGTTGTCCGAGGCGCCCGCGACGATTCCGGCACCGAACGTCGCCCCTGCGTGCGGCTTCCGCCCCCGCGCGTCACGCGCCGTCGAACGGTTCCGCCGCTTCCTCCGCACCTCGGGTCTCCTACCCGAGCGCGGCCCCGAGCCCTCGCTGGATTCGAGAGTTATTTTCATCCGGTGGGCGAAAGCGCGCTCACGAACCGATGCACGACTCCGACGCGCACGCGCACCCCACCGAGCCCCCGACACCGGAGGCGTCTTCGCCGTCCGAGCCCTCTCCGTTCGATGCGCCGCCCGAGCCGAGCGTAGCCGAGACCGCGGCGCCGCCGCACTCAGAGCCTGCAGCCGCCGAGCCGAGCGCCGCCGAAGCGGCCCCGCCGGAAACGCAGGCTGCCGAACCGGTCGCCGATGAACCGCCCCCGAACGAGGCACCCGCCGAGGCAGCTGCGCCGGATGCGGAGCCTGCGATCGATACCGCAGCCGTCGCCGAACCCGAGGCGTCAGTCGAACCGGCGCCACCGGAAGAGCCGAGTGCGGACGCCGCCGCGACCGAAGCCGCGCCAGCTGAGCCCGCGGCAGAACCCTCGCCGGCGACGGAAACTGCTGCGGCGAGCGAACCTGCGGCGGCGACGGACGGCGTGCCGCCGGCGCAAGCGGAACCGCCGCGCAAGCCGCAGCCTTCGCCGCAAGAGATCGCGCGCAACGAAGAGCGCCGCAAGCGCGCGCAGCAGGCGTGGGAGCGCGTCGTCGCCGCGCGCGAGAGCGGCGAGATTCTGAACGGCGTCGTCACGACCGCCGTCAAGGGCGGTCTGCTCGTCGACGTCGGCGGGATCCGCGGCTTCCTGCCCGCATCGCAGGTGCGCGTCGCGCAAGGGACGGCGATCGAGACGCTGGTGAAATCGCGGCTGCCGCTCAAAGTCATCGACATCGATCAGAACCGGCGCCGCATCGTCGTCTCGCACCGCCGCGCCGCCGATGAAGAACGGCGCACGAAGCGTTCCGAGCTGCTGCGGGCGCTCGAGGTCGGTCAGACGCGCGAAGCCACCGTCGTCCGGCTCACCGATTTCGGCGCGTTCGTCGATCTCGGCGGCGTCGACGGGCTCATCCCGATGCGCGAGCTCGCGTTCGAGCGCGTCGACAAGGCGGGCGACGTCGTGAAGGTCGGCGAGACGCTCCCGGTCGAGGTGCTGCGGATCGACGAGAACGGCAAGAAGATCTCGCTGTCGCGGCGGAACGCGCTTCCCGACCCCTGGCGGGATCATGCGAACGTGCTGCGGCAAGGGCAGACCGTCGAAGGGAGAGTCGTCGGCAAGGAGCCGCGGCTGCAGGTCGAGATCGCGCCGGGCGTCGTCGGAACGGTCCGCGAGAACGACGCCGATCCGGCCGACTACGAGCTGGGCGAGGCGATCGAAGTGATGGTTCGCCGCGCCGACCGCGCGACGCGCCGCATCACGTTGTCCACGCTGCACGGCGCCGCCGCCGCGCCGCCGCCGCAAACGACGAGCAGCGGTTTCGCGCCGCTTGGAATCGAGCTCGGCCGCCGCAACTGATGCCGTGATCACGCAGCGCGCACTCATCGTCGTCATCGTCGCGTTCGTCGTGCTGCTGGTCGCCGATACGCTGATCACCCGCTACTGGCCGCTCGTGCCGGGCAACACCGCCATCTCGGCGGTGGTGATCTTCGCCGTCCTCGCCTACATCGTGGCAGCGATCGCGGCGCGCGGCTCGCTGCGCTTTCCCGGGCTGCCGAAGCGCCGCCGCATGCGGGTGGTGAAGCGCGATCCCTCGCAGGCAGCCTCCGACTTCATCCGCCAGTTCGAAGACCGCTCGAAGCGCTAGCCGCGCTCCTCAGCCGCATTCGCCAACCGCCCCAGCCAAGCAACCGGACAGTCGTCGCCGCCGTACCCCGTTCGCTTGTCGCTCGCGGAGCGCCGTGCTAAGATGGGGCGTTGCGCCCGAACGGGCGCCGCGCCCGGCCGTCCCACCCCGGCGGCCGGCGTGTTCACCAGCGGGGCAGATGGCTTCAGGCGCCGTGCGTCCGAAGCGATCGAAAGGATCACATGGCAAAACGAGTCGTCGGGAAGATCGGTCTCGCTCTTCCCGCCGGGAAGGCGACCCCTGCGCCTCCCGTCGGTCCGGCGTTGGGCCCCTATTCGCTCAACATCATGGACTTCTGCAAGCAGTACAA
>DASWSC010000205.1:0-19542 GCA_036402855.1 Candidatus Elarobacter sp.
CGCCGAGCGAGGCGGCGAGCGCGCGCGTTCGCGCGACGGCGAAGCGCAGCGCGCGCGCTTCGATCAGCGCGCCGCGGCCCGCGGCGACCGCCTCCGGCAGACCGACCTCGAGCGGCGTCCGCGAGAGGAGCACGAGCTGCACGGCCGCAGGCATCCGCCGCGCGAGGCTGCGCGCGAACCCGGCGAACGAGGGGCCGAGGACGTGCGCGTCGTCGACGACGATCGACAGCCGCGCGTCGACGTGGCCCAGCTCGTCGGCGAACGCCGCGCCGAGGCGCTCGGGCTCGGCGCCCTGCTCCGCCAGCGCGAGCGTCAGGCGACCCGCATCGGGCCGCGCCGTGCGAACGCGCGCGACCAGCGCGGCGACGAACGCCCCCGCCTCCCACGGCTGGGCGTCGTACCACGCGACGCCGGGGCGTTCGCCGAGCGCAGCGGCGACGCTGGTCGTCTTGCCGTAGCCTGCGGGCGCGTGGACGACGACCAGCGCGGCGTCGGCAAGCGCCCGCGCCAGCGCGTCGGGAACCATCGCGCTGCGTTTCGCGCGGCGGCGCCGCTCTTCCGGCGCGGTGCGCACCGACGCGTCGCGCGACCCGCCCGAGGCGGCCGATGGCCCGCGCCGAAGTCGCCTCGTTCATGCCCATCATCGAGACGCGGGATCTGCGCAAGGTGTTCCGCTCGCTGGTGCGCCGCCCCGGCGTCGGCGGGACGCTCCGCACCCTCTTCTCGCGCGACTACGAGGACAAGGTCGCGGTCGAGGGGATCACGATGGCGCTCGACGAGGGCGAGCTGGTCGGCTACATCGGGCCGAACGGCGCCGGGAAGTCGACGACGATCAAGATGCTGACCGGGATCCTCGTGCCGACGTCCGGGCTGGTGCGGGTCGCCGGCTTGGTCCCGCACGAGCAGCGGAAGCGGAACGCGCGCAACATCGGCGTCGTCTTCGGCCAGCGCTCGCAGCTCTACTGGGATCTGCCGCTGATCGAGTCCTTCGAGCTGCTGCGGGCGATCTACGGGATCAAACCGGACCGCTACCGCGACAACCTCGCGCACTTCACCGACATCCTCGAGATGGGACCGTTCCTGCGCACCCCGGTTCGTCAGCTCTCGCTCGGCCAGCGGATGCGCGGCGACTTCGCCGCGGCGATGCTCCACGACCCGCGCGTCGTCTTTCTCGACGAGCCGACGATCGGGCTCGACATCGTCGCGAAGGAGGCGATCCGCGAGTTCGTCGCGCGCGTGAACCGCGAGCGCGGCACGACGTTCATCCTGACGACGCACGACCTCGCCGACGTCGAGCGGCTGTGCCGCCGCATCGTCCTGATCGACCGCGGGACGCTGGTCTACGACGGCGAGATCGACGTGCTGCGCGACCGCTACGGGACGCACCGCACGCTCGTCGTCACCCTCGGCGATCCCGCCGACGTGATCGACGTCGAGGGCGCCGAGGTCGAGTCGAACGAGGGGCGTACCGTCTGGCGCCTCCGCTTCGACCGGCGCAGCGTCTCGGCCGAGGTGCTGATCCGCCGCGTCGCCGACCGCTACTGCGTCAGCGACCTCTCGATCGAGGAGCCGGAGCTCGAGTCGATCATCCGCCGGATCTACCTCGAAGGGTACGTCCCCGAAGAGGCGGCGCGGCCCGGTGAAGCCGCTACGGGACCCGCGCGATGAGCTGCGGGTGCGCGTTCGTCCCGAGGATCCCGATCGACGACTGATGATCGGTGCCGTCGCTGTGATAGACCAGGACGATCTGCGAGTTCGAGGGCCAGGCCACCGGCGGGCTCACCGTGATCTCGCCGCGCCCGTTCGGGTCGGCGGTGAAGTTGTTCGTCGCGCCCTGCACGTCGAGCGGCGTGAAGACGACGCCGGTGCGGCCGGCGAGCTGGCGGACGAACAGGCTGTACCGGGCGTTCGGGATCAACCCGCGGAACTGCCCGTGCACGCGCGCGAGCGCGCCGTTCGGCTCGAAGGTCGCGGTGCCGTTCGCCGTCCGCCACACGCCGAGGCCCGTCTGGATCGACTGGCCGTGGGCGTTGAAGAGCGGCGCACCGTCCGGATCGTTGTCGCTGGGCGGCCGGAAGCCGAAGTCGTGCGCGAACTCCCCGCTCTGCGGCTGGGCGCTCGGGTCGCGGACGAAGACCTGCGGCGGCTGGGCCGTGGTCGCGGCCGTCACTGGCTGGAACTGGACGGCGGCCAGCGTGAGGAGTACGGCTGCTAGCATATGTCTCTGATACGAAGCGAGCCCGCTCCGCGTTCCCTCGGCGAGCTCCTCGCGCCGTACCGCGCCTTCGCGGCCAAGGCGTTCTCGCGCGAAGCGACCTACCGGATGGAGGTCTTCACCAACGTCGCCTCGCTGGTGGTGCGGCTGTACTTGATGAAGACCGTCTGGACCGCGCTCTACGCGCAGAACGCGGCGCCGGCCGGCGTTCCGCTGCACGCCGTCCTCACGTACACCGTCGTCGCGCTGCTGATGTCGCTGGTGCTCGAGATCGACGGGACGCGCGCGATCCGCGAGAAGATTCGCGAGGGGACGATCGCGACCGACCTGATGAAGCCGATCAGCCTGCCGCTGTACTTCTTCAGCGACGGCCTCGGGATGACGATGCTGCACGCCCTGCTGATCGTCCCCGCGCTGGTGCTCTCGCTGCTGATGGTCCGGATCGACGTGCCGCCGGCGCACGTCCTCGCCGCGTTCGCCGCGAGCTTCGTGCTCGGCTACCTGGTGAACTTTTTCCTGAACTTCCTGATGAACTGCGTCGCGTTCTGGACGCTCGAGACGTTCGCGATCCAGCTCATGGTGCGCTGGGTCAGCGACCTGCTGAGCGGTCAGATCGTACCGCTGATCTTCTTCCCCGGCGTGCTCCAGAAGGTCGTCCTGGCGCTGCCGTTCGCCGCGATCTACTCGACGCCGCTGCTGATCTACCTCGGGCGGATCCCGCCGTCGGGATATCTCGGCGCGATGGCCGCGCAGGCCGGCTGGTGCGCGGGCTTCGCGCTGCTCTCGTGGTTCGTCTGGCGCGCCGCGCAGAGCCGGGTGGTCGTGCAGGGCGGCTGACGACGACCGATCGCACGGCGCCGTCCCGGGCTAAAGACGGCGCCGTGCTCACGGCTCGTGCTCTTCCATCCAAGCACGAACCCCGTTCGCGCAGACTACCAGCGGCGATGTACGGCGTGCTTACGGGAAACCGGCCTCGGCACTTACGCGGCGCTTACGGCGGCCCGGCCGCCCGGGCGCTCGCGGTTACTTGCCGTGCTTGGTCGTGAGCTGGATCCGGGTGGTCCCGTTCGCGTCGGCGACGATGACGCTCTGGTCGCCGTCGTCGTGCTCGTCGGCGAAGGTTCCGACCGTCTTGTCGCCGCTGGTGAGGATCCCGCCCTTGAACGACTGCGGCAGGTGGGCCTTGTACCACTCGGCGACCTTCTTCGTGTCGTCCTTCGTCCCGTAGACCTTCATCTCGACGGAGCCGGTGTTCGTCGTGACCGACATGTCCTGGTCCTTCGTCTCCGCAGCGCCCGGATAGACGGGGAGCGTGATGAAGCGCCCGGAGCCCGCGCCGTTGGACGCCGTGGCCGTCGTGGCGCCGCTCGTCGCCGGTCCGGCGGTCGCCGCCGCAACCGCCGAGGCGGAGACGTCGGGCGTCGTGCTGGGGCTCACTTCCGCGACCGGGGAGGACGCGGCGTCCGGCGCGGTCGTTCCGTCCGCCGCGGGCGCAGCGCTCGACTGCGTGGTATCCGTCGTCGCGGTCGTCGTCTGATCGGTCTTCTTGGTGCAGCCGGTCAGGATCAGCGCGGCGGCGAGAGCAGCGGTTCCGGCGAGACGGAAAGAGGTGTTCATCGGTCCCTCGTGTCGGCGTGCGAAGCGATGAGGGCCGCCGTTCGGTTCGCTCGCCGGGGAATCCCGGGCGGTCGCCGCGGCGCGCGGCACGAACCACGACGGTGATGGACACGATCGACCGGCCGATCCACCGCACGCACCACGTCGAGAACCAGCCGCCGCCGCTCGAGGGATACGACCTCGCCGAGCACGACGCGGCGCTGCTCGACGGCGTGCGGCGGGAAGGCGCCGGCTGGGACCTCGACGGGCTCCATCTTCTCGGCGCGCAGGCCGGCTCCGCAGAGGCGATCGCGTGGGGGTTCGAGGCGAACCGCTATCCGCCGGAGCTGCGCACGCACGACCGCTACGGGAACCGCATCGACGAGATCGGCTTCCACCCGAGCTGGCACAAGCTCATGCAGGTCGCCGTCTCACACGGCCTGCACGGCGCGCCCTGGCGCGAGCCGCGCGAGGGCGCGCACGTCGCGCGCGCCGCGCGCTTCTACGTCTGGTCGCAGGTCGAGTCGGGACACGGCTGCCCGATCTCGATGACGCACGCGGCGGTCCCGGTGCTGCGCCGCCGCGCCGATCTCGCGGCGCTCTTCGAGCCGGTTCTCACCGCGACGGTCTACGATCCCGGGTTGCGGCCGCTGCGCGAGAAGAGCGGCGCGCTCTGCGGGATGGCGATGACGGAGAAGCAAGGCGGCTCCGACGTGCGCGCCAACACGACGCGCGCCGAGCCGTTCGACGGCGACACCTACGCGCTCACCGGGCACAAGTGGTTCTGCTCGGCGCCGATGTCCGACGCGTTCCTAGTCCTCGCGCAGGCGCCCGGCGGGCTGACGTGCTTCTTCCTTCCGCGCGTCCTCCCGGACGGCTCGCGCAACGCCTTCCGCATCCAGCGGCTCAAGGACAAGCTCGGGAACCGTTCCAACGCGTCGGCCGAGATCGAGCTCGATCACGCGCTCGCGTTGCGGATCGGCGACGAGGACCGCGGCATCGCGACGATCATCGAGATGGTCAACCACACGCGGCTCGACTGCGTCGCGGGGAGCGCCGCGCTGATGCGGCAAGCGTTCGTGCAAGCCGCGCACCACGCACGCCACCGGCGCGCGTTCGGCGCGCGGCTCGCCGACCAGCCGGCGATGCGCGGCGTCCTCGCCGACCTCGCGCTCGAGTCCGAGGCGGCGACGACGCTGATGCTGCGGCTGGCGCGCGCGGTCGACCGCGCGCCGGACGATCCGAGCGAAGCCGCGTTCGCGCGCATCGGGATCGCGCTCGGCAAGTACTGGGTCTGCAAGCGCGCGCCCGCGCACACCGCCGAAGCGCTGGAATGCCTCGGCGGCAACGGCTACGTCGAGGAGACGATCATGCCGCGGCTGTACCGCGAGGCGCCGCTCAACTCGATCTGGGAAGGGTCGGGGAACGTCAACGCGCTCGACGTGCTGCGCGCGCTGGCGAAGACGCCCGCCGCGCGCGACGCGTACTTCGCCGAGATCGAGCCGGCGGCGGAAGCCGACGCGCACGTGCGCCGCGCCGCGGACGCGCTCCGCGACGAGCTCGCCGAGACGCCCGGCGAAGGCTCGGCGCGGCGCGTGGTCGAGCGGATGGCGCTGGTGCTGCAAGCCTCGCTGCTGGCACGCTATGCGCCGAGCGCCGTCGCGGACGCGTTCTGCGCCTCGCGGCTCGGCGGCGAAGGCGGCCTCGCGTTCGGCACGCTGCCCGCCGCGGCCGACACGCACGCGATCCTCGACCGCGCCTGGCCGGAATGAGCCGGACGGATGCGGCGCACGAACGGGTACGATAGCGGGACCGTGGATCGCCGAGCCGCCGCCGCCGCCCTCGCCGCCGCCTTCGTGCTGGCCCCGCTCGGCGGCGCCGCGGAGTCGCCGGCGACGGCCGCCAAAGCGGCGAAGCTCGCGACCGCAAAAGCGAAGGACGTCACCTACGCGCTCCTCGACCGCCGCAGCGGTGTGAACCTCGGAACGGTGACGCTGCAGCGCATCGGCGGGACGCGCAGCCGCATCCGCATCCAGCTTCTGAACCCGTCGAACGGCTCGCGCGTCTCGCTGCGCTCCGGTGCCGACTGCCAGGAACCGCGCATCGCGAACGCCGCGCGCGGACCGGTGCTGCTCAACCCGTTCACCGGCCGGACCTCCGACACGATCGTGAACCTGCCGCTGACCAACCTGCAGTCCGGCAACTACCTGGTCGACGTTCAGTCGGCGACGGCGCGGCAGCAGGCGATCGACGCCTGCACGCGGCTGCGCGCGACGCCCTGACGGATCAGGCGCGGAGCGCCGCGAGCACGTTCGCCGCGTTCTCGTTCGGCGGGAAGACCGGATAGAACACCCGCTCGATCGTCCCGTCGCGCGCGATCCACGCGATCCGCTTGAGCAGCGTCTGCCCGGCGACGTCCATCGTGGGGAGGCGCAGCGCGCGCGTCAGCTCGAGGCGCTCGTCGCTGAGCACCGGAAACGGCACGTGCAGGCGTTCGGCCATCTCCCGCTGGTAGGCCGTGTCCTGCGTCGAGAGGCCGAAGACGCGGGCGCCGAGCGCCGTGAACTCCGCGTGCACGTCGCGGAATCCGCAGGTGTGCGGCGTGCAGCCGCGCGCGCCGGGGATCTGGTCCCAGTCGTCGACCAGCGAGGGTTCCCCGGGGCGGCCCGTGCGCGGGTAGGCGAAGACGACGACCGTGCCGGGAATCGCGGCGAGATCGACCGTGCCGCCGTCGGTCGCGGTCAGCGTGAGGTTCGGGATCCTCGCGCCGCTGAGGTGCGCGGCCGCGCCGTCGTCGACCGGAACCGGGAGGCCGGCCGGGAGGGTCGTGAGGCTCTGCTCGTTCATCATCGGTTGCGCGAGGGATCGTCGTCGCCGGCGGCGCGTTCCAGGTCGGCGCGCAGCACGCCCAGGTCGACGCCCGCGGCGGCCGCCGGCGGGTCGCCGCTGTCGAGGACGCCGAGCGCGACGTGCGCGATCCCGATGTAGTTGTGGCCGAGCTTCCGTGCCGCGACGAACGCCAGCTCGATCGTGCGCTTCGCGCCGTCGCTGAAGTGCATCTCGGCGACCGGCGCGGCGCTCACGCTGCCGAGCCGCTCCCGCATCGCGCCGCGGTCGAGCGCCTGCGCGAAGAGGTGCGCGACCTCGTCGTCGCCTTCGGCGAGCGCGAACGCGATGTGCGCCGTCCCGATCGAGACGGAGCCGAACATCTGCGCGACCTCCTGCGCGCGCACGATCGCACGGCGCGCGGGCTGGCTGAACGGTTCCCACAGCATCGCCGGCTTCACTCCCAGATCGCTTCGTGCACGAAACACCATTTCCAGCGCTCGCCGGGCTGGAACGAGCGGATGACCGGATGCGCGGTGGCGTGGAAATGCTTCGTCGCGTGCTTGTTCTGCGAGCTGTCGCAGCAGCCGACGTGGCCGCACGCTTCGCACAGGCGCAAGTGCACCCAGCCGTCGCCGGTCTGCAAGCATTCCTCGCATCCGTCGGGCGTTCGCGGCGGCGGATCGGCCAGCCCCGCGGCGTGCGAGCACGGGCCTTGCTTCATGCCGCCGCCGAGCGCGCCGTCAGCGCCGGGACGTCCCACAACAGGATCTCCGCGCTCCCGCGCACCTCGAGCTCCCGCACACCGTGGATGCGCGCCGCATCACCGGTGCCGAGACGCTCGCCGTGCGCCTCCACCTCGCCGCCCGCGACGAACAGAAAACCGTAGCGATCGTCCGCGAAGGCGTGCGTCAGCGCCGCGTCTTCGAGCTTCGCAACGCGCAGGGTCGCGTCGGCGTTGAGCGTCACCGGCGCGGCGCTTCCGGGCTCACCCCCCGCGACGATCAGCCAGCGGTTCCGCCGCTCGTCCTCGGCGAACGAGCGCTGACCGTAGCCGGGCGTGCCGCCCCGCGACCGCGGCAGCACCCACATCTGGACGAAGTGCACGTCCGCTGTGGCGGAGTGGTTGAACTCGCTGTGCTGCACGCCGCTCCCGGCGCTGACGTATTGAATCCCGCCCGGCGCGACGACGCCGTGCGAGCCGAGCGAATCCCGGTGCTCGAGCTCGCCGCGCAGCACGTAGGTGACGATCTCTATGTCGCGGTGCGTGTGCGTTCCGAAGCCTTGCCCGGGCTGCACGGTATCGTCGTTGAAGACGCGCAGCGCCCCCCAGTTGACGTTGTTCGGATCGTGATACTCCCCGAAGCTGAACGAGTGGTACGTGCGCAGCCAGCCGAACTCGAAAACGGCTCGATCGGCGGCGCGCTGGACGGCGAACACGGGGGTCGTCTGGATGGGCATCATCCCTCCGGACCCGGGCGCTGCCCCGCCGGTTCCGGCTGTTCCTCCCACCGCAAACGCGCGGTTGGTGGCATAAACCAGGCATCTTTGGAGCATGTCCGCCACAGGCCGACGCCCCGGGCGCCGGGGAAGCCGCGTCCATGACGCCCCAAGCCCGGCCGGGGTTCGTGCGTTGAACGGGACCGCGCTGTGGAGCCGTAGCGCGGTTCGCCGCCTGCTGCGCGGCCTGCGCCGGCCGGCGCAGCTCGAGCGCGACGAGCTGGTGGCCGAGCTGAAGCGCGCGTTCCGGACGCTCTCGGGGCGCGAGGCGGTGCTGGTGCTGGTCGAGCGCGCGCTGCGCCACGAGCACCGCTTCTGCGGCGAGATCGTGCGGCGCGTCGATGTCGAGGCCGAGACGACCCTCGTGGTCGCAACGTCGCTCCACCTCTCGCCCCGGCAGTTCTTCCGCTACCGCGCGCATGCCATCGAAGCGGTCGCGATCGAGATGGACGCGGTGCTGACGCGCGCTCCCGCGCTCGGCCCGAGCGGCGAGATCGCGCGAACCCTCGCGCTCGGGAAGCTGCTCCTCGCGCGCTGGTCGCCCTCCGACGCCGCGAGCGCGATGCGGCACTTCGAGCGCGTCATCGCGATGGATCCGCTCGCGGTCGAGGGCTACGCGGGGCTGGCGCTGGGATGGCTCTACCTCTCGCGCGAGCTGGGCACCACCCCGATGCACGCGCACGCGAAGGCCTCCTCGCTCGCGCGCCGCGCGCTGGAGCTGGAACCGCGGTCGGCCGTCGCGCACTCGACGTTCGCACGCGTCGCGATCGACACGGGGCTCGGCCGCGCGGCCGCTGCCCCGCACGTCATCGAGGCGCTCAGCATCGATCCGTTCGACGCGCGCGGGCACATCGCGAACTTCAACCTGGCGCTGGCCGACGGCGACCTGGTCGCCGCGGAACGATCCGCGACGGAAGCGGTGACGCTCGACTCGACCGCGTTCACGTACGCGATCTGCGCGATGTCGGCGACGTTCTTCCGGCGCAAGTGGCCCGAAGCGATCATGCAAGCGCGCGAGCTGCTCGGGATCGAGCCGCGCTCGCACATCGTGCGCATCTACCTGGCCGACGCGCTGATCGCGAACGGCGCACCGGAGGAGGCGCTCGGGCTGGTGCAGCCCGGTGACCGGCTGAGCGACGATGCGTATGAACTGGCCTCGGCGGCGCGCGCGCTGGCCGACCTCGGCGACCGCGCGGGCGCGCAGCGCACGCTTCAGCACCTCGAGCAGATCGCGCAGCGATCGCAAGTCTCGCCGTATCTGATTGCGTACGCGCGCCTGGCGTCGGGCGACGTCTCGCGCGCGCTCGACGACATCGAGGCGGCGGTGCGCGAGGATCCCGGCTGGCTGAACACGCTCGAGAACGACCCGGCGTTCTTCGACATCTACGACGAGCGGCGGTTTCGCCGGCTCGTCGCGCTGCGGCCGACGGGGACGCGCTGAGCCCTTAGAGCGAGACCTCGCCGGACGCCTTCAGCCGGCCCAGCAAGAGGTGATAGTAGAGCATCCCTTGCTGCGGGCGCAGCGCATCGAGGATCGGCTGCGCTTCGACGTTCGGATCGCCGGAGAGCGTGCGCAGCGCGGCGGCGACGCCGGAGTCCTTCATCGGAAAGACGTCGAGCCGGCCGAAACCGCGCAGGGCGATCACCGCGGCGGTCCACGGTCCGATCCCCTTGTGCGCGACCAGCGCCTGCAGCAGCTCCTCCGTCGGCAAGCGCTCGAGCGCGGCCTCGTCCAGCTCGCCCGACGCGATCGCCGTGCCGACCGCTTCGAGCGCGTTGATCTTGTTCACCGAGAGCCCGGCCGCGCGCAGGTCGAGCGGGTCCGCGCCGAGCAGCGTGCGCGGCGGCGGAAACGCGTAGAGCCGCGCGCCGGGCACGTCGACCGCGACGGCGAGGCGCTCGATGAGCCGGCGCAGGATCGCGCCGGCGGCGTGGATCGAGATCTGCTGGTAGACGATCGCGTTGCACGCCGTCTCCCACAGCGACGGATAGCGCGGCGGCTTGACGCCGCGGGCCGCGCGCGCGATCGCGTCGAGCCACGGGACGCCGGCGGCGCCGGCGTCGAACGCGCGCAGGTCGACCCCCGCGCCGAGCGAGCGGCCGACGAGCGCGGCCGCGTCGAGCGAGTCCGCCAGCGGGCCGTCGAGCCGCACGGCGAGCGCGTCCGGCGCCGTCTGCTCGACGGCGATCAGCGTCGGGTCGCGCGGGTCGCCGAGCAGCCGGCGGTAGACGGCGCCGTCGAAGACGTCGACGACGTTGGTCGAGAGCCGCCGCAGGACGACCGCGGTGAGGTCGAGCCGGTACGGCGGGCGGACGGGGACGCGCGCTTCACGGACGGAACGCTTCCCGCGTGTACTTCGCGACGTACGCACGCTACTGGCGCGTGAACCTGCTCACCATGCTGGAGTACCGCGCGAACTTCGTCATGTGGGCGGGCTTCACCGTGATCTACCATGCCACCGCTATCGGGGCGCTGTGGGTCACCTTGCGCAACTTTCCGTCGATCAACGGCTGGAACTTCCGCGAGACCGCGTTCATGTACGGCCTCTGGATGCTCGGCCACGGTCTGCACAATACCGTCTTCTTCACCGTCGGGAACGTGCCGGAGTTCGTGCGCGAAGGGCGCTTCGACCGGTTCCTGATCCGGCCGCTCGACCCGCTGTTCCAGGCGATGACGGTGCCGCAGCAGATCTGGCCCGACGAGCTGATCCTCGCGATCGCGTACTTCTGCGTCGCGACCCACTACGCCGGGGTCCACGCCGGCTGGCTGCTGATCGTCTACGTTCCGCTGGTCGCCGTCGGCGGCGCGCTGATCGACTTCGGGATCAACTTGGCGATCGCGACGGCGTCGTTCTGGTTCACGCGCGTCGACTCGCTGCGCTGGGTCTTCATGTCGCTCGAACAGGAGTTTTCGCGCTACCCGATCTCGATCTACCAGCGCGGCGTCCGCGTCGCGCTCGCCTTCGTGCTGCCGTTCGCGTTCATGAACTACTTCCCGGCGACGTTTCTGCTGCACAAGAGCGAGGACGGACTCAACCTCAATCCCGCGGTCGGGCTGCTGACGCCGGTCGTCGGCGTGCTCGTGTTCGCGGTCGCGTACGTGTTCTGGCGGATGGGTCTGGGCCGCTACCAGGGAACAGGAAGCTGATGGCCTGGCTCACGACGACGTATCTGATCGAGTCGGAACCCGACCGGATCGAGGCGCGCGCGGAGGCGCTGGCGATCGAGCAGAGCGTCGAGTGCCCGCTCGAAGCGGTGCGCGACCGGCGCATCCTCGACGAGATCGTCGCGCGCGTCGCGTCGATCGAGCCGGTCGCGGAGAACCGCTATCGCGTCGACGTGCGCATCTCGGTCGAGACGACCGGCGGCGAGACGGCGCAGCTCATCAACATGATCTTCGGGAACTGCTCGCTGTGGGACAACGTCCAGTTCGTCGGGCTCGATCTCCCGCCGGCGCTGCTCGCGCGGTTCCCGGGGCCGCGGCACGGCGTCGAGGGGATTCGCGCGCTGCTCGGCGCACCACGCCGCGCGCTCACCGCGGCCGCGATGAAACCGCAAGGGATGCCCGTCGCCGCCCTCGCCACACTGTGCCGGACGTTCGCGCTCGCCGGGATCGACGTGATCAAGGACGATCACGGGATCGCCGACCAGGCGTACTCGCCGTTCGCCGAGCGCGTGCGCGCCTGCCAGCGCGCCGTCGCCGGGACGGCGTCGTTCTACGCGCCCCACCTGATCGGGACTCCGCGCGCGCTGCGCGAGCGGGCGCGCATCGCGCGCGACGAAGGCGTGCGGTTCGTCCTCGTCGCGCCGATGGTGGTCGGGCTGCCGGCGTTCCGCGACCTGGTCGACGAGTTTCCGGAGTTCGTCTACCTCGCGCACCCGTCGTTCGGCGGCGCCGCCCGGATCGCGCCGCCGCTGCTCTTCGGGCGGCTCTTCCGGCTGCTCGGCGCCGACGCGCCGATCTTCGTCAACTACGGGGGCCGTTTCGCGTACCCGCAGGCGGAGTGCGGCGCGCTCGCGGCGGCGGCGCGCGAGCCGTGGGGCGGGATTCGCCCCGCGCTCCCGGTCCCGGCGGGCGGGATGCGGGTCGACCGCGTCGGGGAGCTCCTCGACTTCTACGGTACCGACACGATGCTGCTCATCGGCGGCAACTTGCTGCTGGCGGAAGGGGAGGCACTTCTGGCCCGCGCGCGCGAGTTCGTCGCCGCGGTTCACGCGTTCGGAACGGTCGGCGCGGCCGGTCAGGAGACCGGCTAGCGAGCGAGAATCTCCTTCGGACGGCGCTCTGCGCATCGCCCGGCGCCGGGAGGGGTAACGAACCGTATGAGCCGTGCTTTCACCAAGGAGCGCGACGATGCGCCCGAGCCGGCGCTGGTCCTTCGGCCGCGCCACATCTTCGGCGAGATTCACGTCCCGCCCGAGGACCGCAGCGTCGTGGGATACGGCGCGACCGTCGTCGTCCGAGGCGCCGGCCCTGAACCGCGCGCCTTCACGATCGTCGATGCCGACCTCTCCGATCCGGCCGCGGGGAAGATCGGGATCGACTCCCCGCTGGCGCAGGCGCTCCTGGGCGCGCGCGCCGGTGCGAGGGTCACCTGGCACCGCCCCGTCGGCGACCGCGCGCTCACCGTCGTCTCGGTCAAGTACGCCTAACTAGAGCTCCGCCTCCCCCGGGACCGGGCCGAACAGCGCGCCCGCTTCGTTTGCGCGCGGTGCGACGCCGGCCGGCTTCAGGTGGCGAATGAACCAGTGTGCGATCGCGCGGAGCCGGAGGATCCGGCTGCGCGGCTTCCCGGCGCGCGGCATCTCGTGGCCCTTGTCGGTGAAGCGCACGAACTCGACGTTCTTCTTGCCGAGCCGGCGCAGCGCCGTGAACAGCTGCTCGCCCTGATCGATCGGGCAGCGGTAGTCGCGTTCGCTGTGGTCGATCAGGAGCGGCGCGTCGATCGCGCTCGCCGCGCGCATCGGGGACCCTTCGAACAGTTTGCGGCCCGCGTCCTCGGCGTAGCCGGCCTGCAGCTCCCGCTCCAAGAACCAGCCGAGATCGGAGGCACCGATCTCGCTGACGAAGTCGTTGACGGCGCGCATCGAGACGCCCGCGGCGAAGCGGTCGCTGTGGCCGAGCAGCCACGTCGTCATGAAGCCGCCGTACGACCCGCCCGCGACGCCGATGCGCGCGGTGTCGAACGCGCCCTGCTGGAGTGCGCCGTCAAGGATCCGCAGGACGTCGGCGGCGTCGATCCCGCCCCAGTCGCCCAGGATCGCGTTCGAGTACGCGTGGCCGTACGACTGCGAGCCGCGCGGGTTGCCGTAGGCGACCGCGATCCCTTGCGCGGCGAGCACCTGGAACTCGAGGAAGAACGCGTGCCCGTACGCCCCGTGCGGACCGCCGTGGACCTCGAGCACCAGCGGCGGACGTGACTCGGCCGCGTTCGGCGGGACCAGCAGCCAGGCGTCGAGGATCGTCCCGTCGTCGGCGCGCGGGCGGTAGCGCGCCGGTGCGACGACCGTCTTGCCCGCGAGCCAGGGATTCGCGTCGGTCAGTCTCCGCTCGCCGCCGTACGGCTCGATGAGCGCGATCTCGTTCGGAACGACCGGCGTGCTGTACGCGATCGCGAGCGCTCCGCCGTTCGCGGCGGTGAAGCCGAAGATCTGCCGCTCGCCGCCGGCGACGACGCGCGTCCCGCTCCCGTCGCGCGCGAACGCGCGCACCGACGAGCTGCCCTCGTCGCTCACGGGCGCCAGGATCTCGCGGTCGTTCGCGCTCCACACCGGCGCGATCGTCCCGCTGCTGCGCAGGTCGCCCGCGACGGCGTCGTCGACCGTGCGGCCGAGCCCGGCGGAGAGCGACCGCATCGCTCCGCCGGCTGCGGGCATGACCAGCAGCTCGGTGTCGAAACGGCCGCCGGCATCGTCACCGTGCCGATGCCCGGTGAATGCGATCTCTTTGCCGTCGTGCGAGTACGCCGGCGTCCCCATCGGGCCGTCGCTCTGCGTGAGCTTCGTCGTCCCGCCGCCGTCGGCCGCGGCGACGTGGATATCGCTGATCGCGGCGATCCCTTCGTCGTCCGCGATCCCGGCGCGCGCGGCGAACGCGATGTGCTTTCCGTCCGGCGACCAGGCCGGGGCCGCGACGTCGAAGTCGCCGCGCGTGATCTGCCGCGCAGCGCCGCCTGCGGCGTCGATCACGAACAGATGCTTCCGCACGCCGTCGAGCAGGCCGTCGGCATCGCTCTTGAACGGGAGCATGCGAATGTGCCGCGCGCCCGACTTCCCGTCGTGAAAGACGCGCGCGCTCGGCGCGTCGTAGGGTGCGTTCGCGACGAACGCCAGCCGGCTCGAATCAGGCGACCACGTCAGCGCGGTGATCTTCGTCACCTCGTCGCCGAGCGGCGTCGCTTCGCCCCCGTCGAGACGGAGGACGAAGATGCGCGACGTTCCGTCCCGGTCGCCGGCGAAGGCGAGCGCCGAGCCGTCCGGCGCGACGCGCGGCAGACGGTCGTTCGTTCCGCCGGTGAAGGCGCGTTCGCCGCCGTCCCGCGCAGCGCGCCAGATCGCGCCGCGCGTCTCGTCGGCGTCGCGGTCCGACCACGACCGGCGATAAAAGACGGCCGAGCCGTCGGGTGCGATCTGCGGATCGGAGACGAGCACGACGTCGAGGAGGTCGCTCGGAACGAGAGGAGTGGGCATCGATCCCGGGCATTATCGCCGGGTGATCCGGCTTCCCGCGTTTACCGCCTCGCTCGCCTCGCTCGTGCTCTTCTCTTCTTCGCTCGCGGTTGCCGAGGAAGGCGACGTGCTCGTGCAGGCCGGGCACGAAGGGCGGCCCGCGAGCTGCGCTCCGCATCACGTCAAAGCGTGCAATCTCGGTACCGGCGCCGCCGGTGCGAGCGAGCGGACGTGGACGCCGATCGTCGCCGACGAAGCGACGCGCGTGCTGCGCGAGCACGGGTACACCGTGCTGCGGCGGCCGGCGGACTACGACGGCCGCGACGTCGTGAAGGCGGCGGTGTTCCTGCACTTCGACGGTGCTCCGGCATGTGCGAGCGGAGCCTCGGTCGGATTTCCCGACACGACGAGCCGTGCGTTCGTCACGGCCTGGGAGACGCGCTACCGCGCGTGGTTTCCGTACCGCTTCGTCGGCGAGAACTTCACCAAGAACGAGCACGAGTACTACGGCTTCCGCAGAGTCGACGCGCCGCAGAAGATGCTGATCGAGTTCGGCGAGATGACGTGTCCGGCGCAGTTCGCGTGGATGGCGCCGCGCCTGCGCGAGCTGGGCGCGCAGCTCGCGGCGTTTCTGATGGAACAGGTGCCGCGGTGAAGCGCGCGGCGTTCCTGGGCGGCGCGCTCGCCGTCGCCGCGGTTCCCATCCCTGCCGCGGCGCAGCAACCCGCGATCGATGTCAGTGAGGTCGTCGCGCAGATCCCGGGCCTCACCGGCGTCGCGGTGCGGACGATGGGCGACGGCCCGCCGCTCGTCTCGATCCGCGCCGACGAGACGTTTCCGTCGGCGTCGGTGATCAAGCTCGGCATCATGGCGACCGTCTACCGCGCGTACGACGCGGGGACGGCGAAACCGGCGGACCTGGTGAAGACGCGCGCCGCCGACATGATCGGCGGTTCCGACGTGCTGGCCGGTTCGGCGCCCGGCCGCGAGTGGAGCATCGACGCGCTGGTGCGCGCGATGATCGAAGTCAGCGACAACTCCGCTTCGAATACGCTGATGACCGCGTTCGGGCTCGGCACGATCAACGCCACGATGCAGCTCGCCGGGATGACGCGCTCGCGGCTCGCGCGGCACTTCGCCGACACCGTCCCGTCGTGGCGCCGCGCCGAGAACCACATGACCCCGAACGACACCGCCGCGCTGCTGTTCGCGATCGAGCGCGGCGCACGCGAAGGGATCCCCACGATCGCCTCGCCGCAGAGCTGCCGTGCGATGATCGACGTGCTGCTGCGCAACGCCGACCCGACCAAGATCGTGCGCGGCCTTCCGCGCGGCACGCCGTGCGCGCACAAGACGGGCGAGATCGACTACACCCGCAACGACGCGGCGATCGTCGATCCCTTCGGCGACGCGCCCTACGTCCTGGTCGTTCTGACCCGCAGCCTGCGCAACCATACCGCCGCGAACACCGGGATCGCCGCGATCGCGCGCCGCGTCGACGCGGCGCTCCGCGGCACCGGCGGCTCAGCCGGCTGACGCGGAAGCGACCGGCGCGCGGTCGGCGAGCGCCGAGACGCGTGGACCGATCACCGTGACGATCACGGCCGCGATGAGCATCGGCAGAAACGCCGCCGCCGGCGCGTGCGTGGCGTCCCAGGCGGCGCCCGAGGCGAGCGTCGTGAGAAACGAGATCGCGTAGCCGAGCGTGAACGTTCCCGCGGCGAGCCGCGCGATCTGGTCGTGCGGCACCACCAGCGCCGGCAGCGCGAAGGTGAGCGTGAGGATGTACGCGCCCGTGAAGCCGAGCAGCGCCGCGGCAACCACGATGACCGCTCCGCCGAGCGCGAGCACGCCCGCGAGCGCGGCGACGATCAGTGCTGCGACGGCGTACGAGGTGCGGCGGCGGGCGAGGATCCGCATCGGAATCAAGCCGACGGCGAATGAGGCCGGGAGCTGCCCGATGTTCAAGGCGGCGAGCGCCGCGCCGACCAGGGCCGGTTGTCCGGTCGCGTGCAAGAAGTCCGGCAGAAACGTGTTCGCCCCGAAGTACGAGAGGCTGGCGGCGGACTGAAACGAGCCGAGCAGCCACACGCGGCGATCGCGAAAGTCGGGCAGCCAGGCGCCGCCGTGCGCGGCCGCGCCTTCGGCGCCGTCGCGCACGAGGCCGACCGCGAGCGCGGTGAGCGCGACCGGGACGCTCCAGGCGACGAAGCTGCGTTCCCACGAGCCGCCGGCGAGCGGGAGCACGAACGGGATCGTCAGCGACGCGCTCAACGCCTCGCCGCAGAGCAGCCCGTTCGCCCAGATCCCGGTCGCGAAGGCGCTGCGCGCGCCGAACCAGCTCCGCGCGAGCGACGGGAACGCGGGCTGGATCAGCGCGATGCCGACGCCCATCACGAACGTCATCGCGAACAGCACCGGGATCGACGGGCCGGCACCGCGCAGGGCCGAGGAGATCGCGATCACCCACAGGCCGACGACGAGCGCGCGGCGCGCGCCGAGGCGGGCGGTGAGCAGCGCGCCGAACATCGAGGAGCCCGCCAGCACGAGGACCGGCAGGTTCGAGAGCGCGGCGATCCCCGATTCGCTCAGGTGCAGGTCGCGGTGGATCAGCGGGATCACGGGCGGCACGGCGAGCAGCGTGAGCCGCAGATCGAGCCCGGCGAGCCACAGCAGCGCGGCGCGGACCGGCGAGCCTTCGCGCGTCATCCGGCCCGGAGGATCGCCGACGCGGCGGCGACGTCCTCGACGCCGAGACCGAGCGACTCGAACACGGTCACCCGGCCGCCGCGCGGGAGCGCGGCTCCGGCCAGGACGGCGCCGAGCGCGACGACGCCGTCCCAGCTCGCCGCACCGTCGCGCACGGCGAGGACGACGTCGCCGGCCTCGGCCTTCGCCGCGTCGAGGTCGTCGACGACCAGCGACGCGTCCGCGATCAGCGCGGCGGGCAACTCGCGCTTGTGCGCGACGCATGCGCCGACCGCGTTGACGTGCGCGCCGCCGGCGATCGCCGAGGCATCGAACAGCGGCTCCCCGGCTGCCGTACAGGTCGTGACGACGTCGGCGCCGCGAACCGCCTCGGCGGCGGTCGCCGCGGTCGACGCGTCGAGGCCGAGCTCGCGTCCCGCCGCCGCCAGGGCCGCAGCATGCTCGCCGTCGCGTGACCACACCGCGAGTCGCGCGATCAGGCCGGCGCGTGCGAACGCGGCGAGGTGCGCACGGCCCTGCGCTCCCGCGCCGAGGATGGCGTGCGCGCCGCGCGGGCGGCGCGCGAGCGCGCCCGTCGCCACCACCGAGACGGCCGCGGTGCGCGCGCGTGTGAGCGCCTCCGCCTCGACCCACGCGACCGATTCGCCCGTTCGCGGGTCGAGCAGCACCACGACCGCCCGGTGGGTCGGCAAGCCGCGCGCCGCGTTCGCGGGGACTGCGACGACGAGCTTCGCGCCGAGCGCCGGGTGCGCACCGCCGCTCCATGCCGGCATCGCGCCGAACCACAGTCCGCCGGGCGTCGTGAACGCCGCGCGGACCGGCCCTCCGCCGTCGCCGAGCGCGGCGGACCGCAGCGCGTCGCGCATCACCGCGACGAGATCGACTCCGCCGAGCCGCCGCTCCGTCTCGGCTTCGTCCAGCCGCATCATCGTCACTCGAACAGCGACGTCTGCTCGATGCGCTTCGGCACGACGTGCGGCACGCCGAGCGCGTCGTACAGCATCCGAACCGTTCCCGGCGCGAACCCCGCGTACTGGTTGTTCACGTAGCCCGCCAGCCGCGTGAGCTGCGGCGCGGTCTCGCGAATCGCCTCGGCCCACCGCGCGAGCTCGGCGCTGCGGTCGATGGTGAGCGCGTCGAAGCGCGGCACGGAGCCGCGCGAGCCGATCCAGCGAACGTAGGCGTGCGAAGCGGTCGGACGGCGCAGCTCGTGCAGCATCGTCTCGAGCGGGACGAACGGACCGTCGCTCGCCACCAGCGCAACGCCGTGCGTACCGAGCGCGTCGCGCAGCCGCCCGCGCGCCTCGGCGTGAAACCAGTCACGGTCGCGCACCTCGAGCGCCCAGCGCGGCCCGCTCGGAAGATCGGCGACGAACGCCTCGACCGCCTCGATCTCGGCGGGCGCGAAGTCGGGCGGAAGCTGGATCAGCAGCGCCTCGAGCTTCTCGCCGAACTCGAGCGCGCTCGCGACGAACGCGCTCAGCAGGTCGCGTGACGCCATGAGCCGCCGGTCGTGCGTGATCTCGCGCGGCAGCTTCAGTGAGAAGGTGAAGCCGTCGGGGACCTGCGCGGCCCACTTCCGGACGCGCTCCGGCTGCGGCGTGCCGTACAGCGTCGAGACGACCTCGACGCTCCCGAACTCATCCGAATACTCCCGCAGGAACCCCTCGGGCCGCGTCCCGGCGTCGTACATCGGCCCCGCCCATTCGGGAAACGACCAGCCCTGCGTTCCGAGCGCGAGGTGCGGAAGGTTCAGCCGTGCGCCTCGGCGCCGTCTTCGATCGTCACCTTGGTCATCACGTCGCCGGCGCGGATCTGGTCGACGACGTTCTGCCCTTCGACGACGTGGCCGAACACGGTGTACTGGCGGTTCAGGAACGGCGCGTCGTCGAGCACGATGTAGAACTGGCTGCCGGCGGAGTTCGGATTCGAGGCGCGCGCCATCGCGACCGTCCCTTTGATGTGCGGCCGCTCGCTGAACTCGGCGTCGAGGTTGTAGCCGGGGCCGCCCGTCCCGTTCCCCGACG
>DASWSC010000206.1:0-7948 GCA_036402855.1 Candidatus Elarobacter sp.
TAGGGAGCAGAGCGGTCTAGCGGCAAGGACCGTTCATGGCCGGAGTGCGTCTGCAGTCCCTCAGCAAGAAGTTCGGCGAGACCGTCGTGGTCGACGACGTGACGCTCGATATCGCCGACCGCGAGTTCTTGGTGCTCGTCGGGCCCTCCGGGTGCGGCAAGTCGACGACGCTGCGGATGGTCGCCGGGCTCGAGGAGATCAGCGGCGGCGACATCTTCATCGGCGACCGCCGCGTGAACGATCTCGGTCCGAAGGACCGCGATATCGCGATGGTCTTCCAGAACTACGCGCTCTACCCGCACATGAACGTCTACGACAACATGGCGTTCGGGCTGCGGATGCGGAACATGCCGCGCCCGGAGATCGACCAGCGCGTGAAGGAAGCCGCCGAAATCCTCGGCCTCGGTCCGCTGCTGAAGCGCAAGCCGAAGGAGATGTCGGGCGGGCAGCGCCAGCGGGCCGCACTCGGCCGCGCGATCGTGCGCCACCCGGCGGTCTTCCTGATGGACGAGCCGCTCTCGAACCTGGACGCGAAGCTGCGCGTGCAGACGCGCACCGAGATCGTGAAGCTGCACCAGCGCGTCGCCACGACGATGATCTACGTGACGCACGACCAAGTCGAGGCGATGACGATGGGGCACCGCATCGTCGTGATGAAGGACGGCGTCGTCCAGCAGGTCGCCACCCCGAAAGCGATCTACGACCAGCCGGCCAACCAGTTCGTCGCCGGGTTCATCGGCTCGCCGACGATGAGCTTCTTACCGTCGCGCCTCGAGGCGGAGAACGGCGCGCTCTACGCGCGGGGTGAGGGCTTCTCGGTGCGCATCCCGGACGCGCGCCGCAGCGCCGTCCCGAGCACCGGTACCGGCGATCTCGTGCTCGGCGTGCGGCCCGAGGACGTCCTGCTCCACGCCGACGGCGCGGGGACGATCGCGGCCGTCGTCGACGTCGTCGAGCCGCTCGGGCCCGAGCAGGTGCTCTACCTCAACGTCGGCAGCGTCCAGATCACGGCGCGCGCGCCGGCCGACGTGACCGTCGTCGGCGGCGACGCAATCGCGCTGGGCATCAACGCCAACCGCGTCCACCTTTTCGACGCCGCATCCGGCGCCGCGTTTTTCTGAGCACGTAGGAGCTGCATGATGGTCAAAGATGTCGCGTTCATCGCCTATTCGGTCAGCGACGTGCCGCGCGCGGTGGCGTTCTACCGCGATACGATCGGCCTCACGCCGGGCGACGCCTGGGGCGATCAGTGGATCGAGTTCAACGTCGGGGCGACCACGTTCGGCGTCGGGAACGGCGAGACGCTCGGGATCGAGCCCGGGAAGAGCTTTAGCGTGGCCTTCGAGGTCGACGACGTGAGCGCGATGCAATCGCGGCTCAAAGCCGCGGGCGTCGAGGTCGGCGACCTGAACGAGTCGCCGGTGTGCTGGACGTGTTTCGTCACCGATCCCGACGGCAACAAGTTCGCGCTGCACCAGCGGAAGATGTGAGCTGCGGCTCACCCTTCGCCAGGCTCAGCGTGACGTTGGTGCGGGGCGCGCTACTCTTTGACTGAGCCGGAGAGTCCGGCGACGTAGTATTCGACGAAGATGAAGTAGACGACGATCGCGGGGAGGACGCCGATCAGGGCGCCGGTCATGAGCTGGCCCCACTGGAAGACGTCGCCGCGAATCAGCTCCGTCGTCATCCCGACCGAGACCGTCTTGTTGCCGGACGACGACATGTAGACCAGCGCGTAGAGGTACTCGTTCCAGGAGAGCGTGAACGAGAAGATCGCGGCGGAGATCAACCCGGGGACCGCGATCGGAAAGATGATGCGCCACAGGATCGCGACGTTGCTCGCACCGTCGACGCGCGCGGCCTCTTCCAGCTCGCGCGGGACGTTCTTCAGGAAGCCGATCAGCAGCCAGGTGCAGAACGGCACCAAGAACGTGCAGTAGACGGGGACGAGCGCCCAGAGGCGATCGAACCAGTGCAGTTGGATGATGATCGTCGCGAGCGGGATGAAGAGGATCGCCGGCGGGACGATGTAGGCGAGAAAAATTGCCGTGCTCACCACCTGCCAGCCGGGGAAGCGCAGCCGGATGATCGCGTAGGCCGTGATGTACGAGATGAACACGCTCGCCACCGTCGAGGCGACCGCGACGAAGAGCGTGTTGGCGAACCACTGGAGGTACGCGGTCTTCGTCAGCAAGTCGGTGACGTGCTCGAACGTCGGGTGGAAGATCCAGAACGGGTTCGGGGTGTTGAGGAGCTCTTCGTTCGGCTTGAACGTCGTCAGGATCATCCACAGGAACGGCAGCAGCAGGAAGAGCGCGTAGAGCGCGAGGGGGCCGTAGATTCGGAGGGCGCGGTTCACGGCGTTGGCGCATCCTTCGACAGGCTCAGGATGACATTGGGGCGGCTCACGATGACATGGGGGCGGCTCGGGATGACATGGGGGCGGCTCAGGATGACGTTGGGGCGGCTCGGGATGACATGGGGGCGGCTTGGGATGATGTTGGGGTGGCTTGGGATGATGTTGGGGTGGGGCATGTTAGCGGTCGCGGACGGAGCGGACGACGAAGTAGGCGAGGACGACCATGAAGACGATCGGTGAGATGGCGATGGCGGCGCCTTCGCCGAGTTGGCCGCCGGTGATCGCGCGCTGGTAGGCCAGGGTCGTGAAGACTTGGGTTGCGTCGGTCGGACCGCCGCGCGTGATCGTCCAGATGAGCTGGAAGTCGGTCAGCGTGAAGATCGACGAGAACGCGACCAGAATCGTCGTGATCGGCAGGAGCAGCGGCCAGGTGATGCTGCGGAACTGGCGCCAACCGCTCGCGCCGTCGATCGCCGCGGCCTCGTACAGGTCTTTCGAGATCCCCTGGAGCCCGGCCAGGTAGCCGATCGCGAAGTACGGCAGGCCGCGCCAGATGTTCACGACGATGAGCGTGATGCGCGCGTTCCACGGGTGGCCCAGGAAGTCGACGTTCTCGCCGATGAGGTGCAGCTTCACCAGCAGCCAGCTCAGCGCGCTGAACTGCGGGTCGAGCAGCCACAGCCACGCCAGCGCCGAGAGCACCGTCGGCGCGACCCACGGCAGCAGCATCAGCGAACGCGCGCTGCGATAGCCGCGAAAGCGCTGGTTCACCAGCAACGCGAGCGCGAGCCCGAGCACCAGCTTCCCGAGCTCCGCGAACACCGTGTAAAACACCGAGTAGAACGCGGCTCCGCGGAACGTCGGGTCGGCGAGGATCGTCGCGTAGTTGCTGAACCCGACGAACGTCCCCGCTTTGCCGAGCGTCGCGCTGGTCGTGCTCAGCCAGATCCCGAGGAACAGCGGGTACGCCAGGAGCCCCAGCAGCAAGACCGCCGCGGGTGCGACCAGCAGATAGCCGAGCACCCGCGGCGAGTCGAGCCGCGATACGAGGAGCGACCGCGAGGTCAAGCGCGCTTGTAGATCGTCGCGAGCTTCTGCTCGGCCTTCTTCGCCGCGTCCTTGGGACTCATGTTGTTGATGCAGACGTCGGCGAACATGTCGACGATCACGAACTCGTCGAGCGCCTGCGCCGCCGCCTTGCCGGGCCGTCCGTTGTACCCGTCGTATTTGGCGTGCGCCAGCGCGTCACGGTAGGGCGTGATGTTCGCATCGGACGTCCAGATCGGCAGCTCGGAGTAGCCCTTCAGCGCCGGGGTGACGTAGCCGCGCATCCCGGTCACCCACTCGGTCGCCTGCGCGGTATCGAGCATGTAGCGCAGGTACTCTTTCGCCGCGTTCGGGTACTTGCTGTACTTGAAGATGAACGCCGACGTGAAGTTGTTCGAGACGGTCGGCGTCTTGACGGGCCCCGCCGGCGGCACGGCGTTCGCCATGTCGGCGAAGATCGCCGGGCTGCTGTCCTTCGCCACGTACCAGATGCTGATGCCGTTCATCGTCATGCTGATCTGACCGGCCAGGAACGCCTGATTGTTGTTCGGGTCGAGCCAGCCGGCGACGCCCGGGATCATCGTCTCGTGGAGCTGCTTCGCGTATTCCAGCGCGTGCACCGTCTCCGCGGAGTTGATCGCGATCGAGTTGTCCGGGTTGGCCTGCTTTCCGCCGAACGCCCACAGGATCCAGTGCGTCCAACTGTTCGCGTCGCCGACCGCGTGGCCGAGCGCGAAGCCGATCGGATGACCGTTCTTCTTCAGCGCCCGCGCCAGCTTCAGCATCCCGTCGAGATCTTTGGGGAACTCGTTGAAGCCGGCTTCTTTGGCCCAGGTCTTGCGGTAGTTCACCGCGTTGCCGGTGCAGCCGACCGGGAACGCGACCCAGCGTTTCACGTCCGTGTCGTAGCAGTAGGAGCGCGCGTTGTCGTACAGGCCGCCGTGCGCTTTGCCCATGTGGTCGACGAGGTCGGACATGTCGACGAGCTTGTCGGGATAGACGAACGGGTCGTCGTTCCAGCCCATGATGATGTCCGGGCCGGAGCCGACCTGCGCCGCGAGCGCCGCCTTCGGCGTGACGTCCGGCCAGCTCAGCGACTGAATCTCGACCTTGACGCCGGTCGCGGCTTCGAACTTCTTGGTGTTCGCCAGCCAGATGATATCGTCGTTCTTCACGAAGCCCGTCCAGCGAAGGAGCTGGAGCGACGCGCCCTTCTCCGGTTTGAACGGTGACGCATCGGCGGCGTATGCGAGCGCGGGAAGCCCCCCGGCCAGCGCGGCGCCGCCGATTCCGGCGGCGGACAGCTCGAGAAAGCGGCGTCGGTCAGGATGGCTCATGGTCTTCCTTTCGAGGCGCGGTAGACGGAAAAAAGTACCGTCCGGTCGTCCCGATCCCTGCTCGCCCGCGTTTCGCGACGGCTCCGATCACGCGAACGGCGGAACGAGGAAATCGAAGTCGCAGCCCTGCTCGGGTCCGAGAATGTGCTCCGCGTACAGTTTCGCGTACCCGCGACGCGGCGGCGGCGGCGGCGCGAAGCCGGCGAGGCGGCGCGCGATCTCGTCCTCGCAGAGCAGCACGTCGAGCCGCTTCTCCCGCAAGCTCATGCGAATCCGGTCGCCGTCGCGCACCGCGGCGAGCGGACCGCCGAGCGCGGCTTCCGGTGAGACGTGCAGCACGACCGCGCCGTACGCCGTTCCGCTCATCCGCGCGTCGCTGATGCGCAGCATGTCGCGCACGCCGCGCGCGAGCAGCTTCTTGGGGATCGGGAGATAGCCGGCTTCGGGCATCCCCGCGCCGAGCGGACCGGCGTGCTGCAGGACGAGGACGTCATCGGGCTCCACGTCGAGGTCCGGCGCATCGATCCGCGCCGCCATGTCGGCGAGATCGCGGAAGACGACCGCCCGGCCCTCGTGCTCCATCAGCGATGCGTCGGCGGCGGAGGCCTTGAGGATCGCGCCGTTCGGCGCGAGGTTTCCGAAGAGCGCGACCAGCGCGTCGCGGGCGAAGAGCGGCGCACCCGCCGCGCGAATCACGGTGCGGTCGACGTACGCGGGCGCGCGATCGATCCTGTGATCGAGCGTCTCGCCGCCGACCGAGAGCGCCTCACCGTGCAGCAGCGGGCGCAGCTCGCGCAGCAGCGCGCCGACGCCGCCCGCGGCGTGGAAGTGCTCCATGTAGTGCTCGCCGACGGGCTTGAGGTTGACCAGCACCGGCGTCTCGGCGCTGACCTCGTTGAAGCGCCGCAGCGTGAGCGGGATGCCGCGGCGTCCCGCGATCGCGGTGAGGTGGATGATGCCGTTCGTCGAGCCGCCCAGCGCGAGCAGCACGCGCAGCGCGTTCTCGACGCTCGCCTCGGTGACGACGCGGTCCGGGGTGAGATCCTCGCGCGCGAGCTCCACCGCGCGGGCGCCGGTCGCTTCGGCGACGCGCAGCCGCTCGGCGTGCACCGCCGGCGGCGTCGCCGAGCCCGGCAGGCTCATCCCGAGCGCCTCCGCGACGCACGCCATCGTGCTCGCGGTTCCCATCACGGCGCACGTCCCGGCGGTGGTGGCGAGATTCGACTCGAGCGCGCGGATGCGCGCGTCGTCGAGCTCGCCCGCGCGGTAGCGCGCCCACCACGAGCGGCAATCGGTGCACGCGCCGAGCCGCGTCCCTTCGAAGGTGCCGGTCATCATCGGACCGACGACCAGCGCGATCGCGGGCTTGTTCGCGGAGATCGCGCCCATCAGTTGCGCCGGCAGCGTCTTGTCGCAGCCGCCGATCAGTACGACCGAATCCATCGGCTGCGCCCGGATCATCTCCTCGACGTCCATCGCCATGAGATTGCGGAAGACGAGGCTGGTCGGGGAGAGGAACGGCTCGCCGAGCGAGATCGTCGGAAACTCGAGCGGCAGCCCGCCCGCGGCAAGGACGCCGCGCGAGACGGCGGCGAGCAGCTCGGGCGTCGTGCGATGACAGTTGTTGAATCCGCCGCCGGCGGTCGCGACGCCGACGATCGGCCGCTCGAGCATCGCGTCGGAGAAGCCCATCGACTTCGCGAACGCGCGCCGGAGGTACAGCGAGAAGTCGCGATCGCCGTAGTTCGTGAGCCCCCGGGACAGACCGGCCATCCCGGGCTATGCGCGTCCGCGGCGCCGGCGTCCCTTCGCCCAAAGCAGATGAACGTCCAGGACCGGCTCCCGGCGACCGGAGAACTCCACCGGATGCCGCTCAACCGGGTGCTTCGAGCCGCGGCGGCTTTGCCGCTGGCGCTCTCCTTCGTCGCCGCCGCGCCGGACGCGCCGCCGGCCGCCGATCACGTCGGCCTGCTCGCGGGAACGTGGTCGTGCCGCACGCTCGAAGGCGCGACGACCCATCACGTCGGGACGCGGGACGGCGACCGGATCGAGGTCAGGAACGACGTCGTGACCGCCGCCGGCCGGCGCGGCACGGTACGGGATCTGTTCGTCTTCGAGCCCGCTGCGAACCGCTGGGCGGTCTCGACCGGAGCCGGGTCGCGGATCGAGGTCGACGGTGCGGCGCCGCCGTGGACGACGCCGGTGTGGGACATCCGCGCGCGCGCCGGCAACGGGGCGCTCGAGCGAATTCGCTACGAGCTCTTCGACAACGGCGAGATGCGGCGCAGCTTCTCGCGTCCCGCGACCGGCACGGCCGACGACTGGTGGACGCTCAGCGCCGAGCGCTGCCGCCCCGGCGACGTGCCGCCGCCGCCCGGCTCATGCATCTTCTCGACGGCGCCCGCGCACGTCGTCGATGTATGGCGCCCGAACGGCCGGGGCGTCGCCGTCGAGACCAACTGGGGCGACGTCAAAGTCCAGGTCGACCTCGACGAGTCATCCCGGGTGATCGACGCGAAGGTCCTCGAGACGCCGTCGCCGGTGCTCAATCCCGCCGCGCTCCTCGCGGCGCGGAACTCGACCTACCATACCGCCGTGAAGGACTGCATGCCGATGCGCTCGAGCGTCGTGCTCGTCATGCACTACGGCCCGCCCGTCACGCGCTGAAGAACGGCGGCGGCGCGAGGTCGAGCAGGCTGAGGAACTCGTTCGCGAGACCGAGCGTCTCGGCGTTGACGTCCTCGATCTGCACCCCGACGACGTTGCCGGCCGCGTCGTATTCCGCGATGACGTGCGGCGTGCCGTCGAGCGCCGGTCCGAACGGGATCGCGCCGAGCCGGCCGGTTCGGCCGCGGACGACGCGTACTTGGCGCGTGATGCCGACCGAGGGGCGATAGCTGACGTACGCCGCCTTCGACTCGAGGTCAACGGAAAACAACGGGCTCACAGTAACGCCCTCCCCGCTGAAGCGCCGCAGCCCCCGAGCATGAGCCCGGAGTTGCCGGTCCCCGCGCGCTCAAAGCACGCGAGGTTCGGTCATGGTAGCACACGCGATACGGAATGCAAGGCCGACGAGTCGCCCGCCTACCCGCCCAGCGTGCCAAGACCGCGCGCGCAGCGCCGCGCTAGAGCTTGCAGAGGCTCTTCTCTCGCGGGACCGGGAACGAGCCGGACGCGATGGTGTCGACGTAGTCCCACTGATCCT
>DASWSC010000207.1:0-6226 GCA_036402855.1 Candidatus Elarobacter sp.
AGACGTCCCACGCCGAGTGCGCGGAGCTACCCGCGCTCGCGCGCAACATGACCATTTCGCGCCGCGCCGGCGCCGTCGCCGCCGGCTGGGGCGCCGGCCAGCCGAGGCCCGCGTCGGAGACGCGATCGCCGTCTTCGATGACGAAGTACACGACATGCAGCGCGAAGCCCGGGACGAAGGCCAACACGTCGAGCAGGGTCAGGTCCGCGCCGAAGGCCCACTTGTAGAGCGCGCTGACGAACGGGATATCCAGCTCGTAGTCCAGCACGCCCATCGCTTGCGACAGCAGGTGCGCGAGGGCGTCAATCGATTCGAGTAACGAGTCCTCGAGGATCTTGTCCGCATCGAGGAGCAACGTGCGGGCGAGCGACGTCAGCCCCGATCGCAACCCGTCCAGATCCGCCGACATCAGATCGGGTGCGATCCCCACGAGCCCGACGAAGAAGTCTTGCATCGCGGCCTCGAGGTCCCCGGCCGGCGGCTCGCCTGCACCGCCCCCGGCGAGAGCCCCCTCGAGGTTGTCCGTCAATTTGTGGAACAGCCATTTCGGGAAGACGCCGCCCGACATCGACATCGAGCTCGCCGATGACCCGTCGTCGGCGGAGTCGAGAGCGTCGGACGCAGCTCCGACGGCGTCGCTCGGAGACGTCGTCGTCCCGCTCGCGCTGCCGCCGAGGCTGGAGCGGACACCGTCGAGCGCTTCCGTCACACCGCGCTTCAGCGCCGGGACGAGGTCCCCGGTCACCGCCTTGGCGGCGCCGTCGATCAGCTCGTGGACGAGGTTCTTCGCGCCCTTGATCCCCGTCCAGTCGCAGATCGCGCGCAAGAAGAGGATCAGCAGTTCCAGCGCGAGCAGCAGCTTTTTGAGGAACTTCTTGACGGCGTTGACGGCCTTCTCGACCGAATCCACGACCACGCGCGTGATCGACAGCACGCCGTCCTCGAGCTTGTGGATCGCGACCTCGACGTCGTTGGCGATCGTCACCGCGATCGCTTGCGCGGCTTCGTACGCCTCTTCGGCGAGATCTTCGGCGGAGTCGACGATCCCGCCGATGGCGCTCTCGAAATCGCCGCCGATCGAGAAGGCCGAACGCAGCATCGCGTGCGGCCGTGCGCCGTTCCCTTCACCGCGCGCGGCGCGCGCCTCGTCTTCGGTCTGAAGCACCGTGTGGACGAACGCGCCGCTCGCGTCGGTGCCGATGATGAAGCCCTTCGCTCCGCCCAGAGCGCGGACGAAGGCGTCGGGGTTGACCGACCGCCGTCGCGCGACGCCCGCGAACGTCCGCGCCGTGAACGACGCGTCGGCCCGCTTCGGAAGCCGCCGCTGGCGCATGTCGCCGAACGAGCGGGGCGGAGCCGCGGCTTGCGCGCGCGTCGCGCGCAGCTTCGGCGGCGGAGGCGCGGGTTTCACCGCGGACATCACCGTCCGGACGGCGCTCGTGATCTCGGGGGCGTGCGGCGCGTAATCGCTGTTGAACATCGCTTGCGCCGTACCGCCGGACGGCGACCAGGTCAGGACGCGCGCCGTCGTGTCTTTCGGCTGCAGCGTCGAGAGCTGCGTGTGCGCACCGTCGTCCGGGGAGATCACCACACGATCGTTGCGGTGCATGAACCCGGCGTGCGCGAAGAGCTGCGGCGCGCTCACGTCCGCTGCCTCGAGGACGACCGCCAGCTCTCCCGTCGGAGCGGTGAACGTCGCGTAGGTGTCATTGTTGATCGGATACGCCTGACCGCCGACCTCGATGGTCACGTCACTCGACGCCCACAGCTTGATCGTCTCCTGCGCGCGCGGGCTCCCGTCGGCGTTCTGCGCGGTGAGGATCACGCGATGCGTGGTGCGGTCACGCGTCTCGTCGATCTTGTTTCCGCGCGTGTAGTGGTAGTCCGGAACGAGCTTGACCTGTGCGTGCAGCGACGGCGGCGCCGGCTTCGCCAAGGCTTGATTGTCGATCAGGCAGCTGACGTGGAAGCGTTCGTTCACCGCCATGAACGCGGGGACGGAAACGTCGAGGGACGGCCCGTGCTGAGCGAGCGGCGTGTACACGGTGAGCTTCAGTTGCCCGAGCACGTCGGTCGTGAGACCCTGCGCCGCGGCGGCATCGGCGCTGGACGTCACGCCGGAAAGCGAGGACCCGTTGAGGGTGATCGTCGCGGGCTCCGACGGATGCTGCACGTACCACAGCGACACGGCCGTGCTCCCCATCGGCGTGTCGTCGGCGTTCTTCACCGTGACGGTGAGCTGGTACGTCGTGCCGGTTGCCGAACCGTCGCCCGGGATGAGCAGTGCCGCCGTGGTGATCTCGGGATACTCCGGCAGCGTGAACGGCAAATCGCTCAGCCACCATGCCGGATCGCTGCTTCCACCGGCAAGCGCGCCGTCGTGGCCGTGCCGCGAGGCATCGGCGAGCGTGCCGGAGCCGAAGTTCCAGTAGGCGATCAGGTCCGGCTCGTCGCCGCGGAGCTTCACGTGCATGCGCCGGGCAATCTCGCTCGACTCGAGGTACGTGTCCCACACCCGGACCTCGCCGATCAGGCCGGCGAACGGCGACGCTGCCGTTGCATCGGGCGCGGCGACCGCACCGAGATACGCCTTGAGGCCGGTGACCGCAGCGCTCGGTGCATCCGTCGTGGGCGCGACCGTGACGCCGGCGAGCTTCGCGCCGTCGACGTAGATCGTGACGTTCGACTCGCGTCTCGACACGGCGATGTGATGCCACTTGCCGTCGCAGACGCCGCCGGCTCCCCCGGCGCGGACGCCGGTCCACCCGCTTGCATCCTTCGCGTGCGCCGTGTACGCGATGGTGCCGTCCGGATCGACCGCGAGGTTCAGATCGAATGCTTGCGCGTCGCCGTTCGCACAGATGCCGAGGATCCCGCCGGCGGGCGGCGTACCGCCCGGCGCGACGTTGATCCATGCTTCCACGCAGCTCTCCTGCACGTTCATGAGATGCAGCACGGTGCCGGGCCCGTCCGACTCGACGACGGCGTGCGCACCCCGCGTGCCGGACGCCGACCCGAACGCGTCGACGCCGAGGCGCAATGCGATCGTCTCGCCCAGCACGACGCTGTGCAGCGCGCCGTCGCGGTCTGCGGTGCCGTCGGTCGACTCCGCGCAGCCGAAGTATGCAGCGCCCGCGTGAACCACCGCCGGCGTGAGGATCGGCTGCGGGTGCCGGTACACCCCGAGCACGCCGCCGGTCGCGGGATCGAGCACGCAGACCGTGCCGTCGCTCGCCGTGCATACGATCCGGCCCGCATCGTCGAACGACGGCGCGTTGGGCACCGCCGGAGCCGCCGAACCGTGCGCCGGGATCGCGGTGGTCCACCGTTCGTGCAGCGTCGCGGACGAAAGCCCGTGCACGTGTCCGTCCGAGGTCGTCGCGACGAGCAGATCCGACGCCTCCTGACCGTTCAGCCCCGTGACCGAAGCTGCGGCGATGCCGGCGTTCGTCGCCGTCGGCGCGCCGAGCGCGCGCAGATCGTACCGCGCGAGCCCGCCCGCGCCGACGCACACCAGGGCGGAGCCGGACGTCCAGAACGCGCCGGACGCAACGCTCAGCGGCGTAGTCGTTCCGTCGGCCAACGAGACGACGGTGAGCGCGGGGCCGCTCGACGATGTCGCTGCAACGACCACCGACGTGTCGGTGACCGACAGCGCGGTGGGCCGTCCGGCAACCGTCACCCCGGCGGGTAACGTGCGACCGTCCGAGCTTCGCGCGCGGACCGCGCCGGTCGGCGACGCCGCGGCGGTCCACCCGCCGGAGAACGCCGGCGCGGCGAACGGCGGAGCCGCTCCGGGCCCGAGCAGATCTCCGAAGCCGGGTACCTGCCCCGAGACGCCGGTTGTCCCGTCGATCGCGACCAGCGACTCTTCGCCCGTCAACGCAAAGATTTCGCTGCCGCGGGCGACGGGGGCGGAGGCGCCGGCGCCCAGGTCGATCGACCACGCGTGCAGCCCGTCGAGGGCGTGAACGCCGTAGAGCTCGTTGTTCGTTCCGAACGCGACGATGCCGTCGGCGGTGACCGCGGGCGCGCTCGCGACGGGTTGCTCGCCGCGCGCGGCCCACGCCCCCGAATACGGCCATTGCGCGCGCGCTTCGGGCAAGAGATACGGGAACGCCGAGCGATTCATCGCCAGATCGGTCGCGACCGATCGTGGGTTCACGAACGTCGTCGCCATGTACCCCGGTGCGAGCTTCGCGCTGGGGTCGCGCGCGGCAAGGACGGCGTTTTCCGGCTCTTGCGGCGCCGCCGCGCTCTGCACTTCGTCGAGCCGCCACAAGCCGCGCAAGCGCGGCTCGTTGCCGACGAGCTCCATGCTGCGGTTCTTCTTCACCTGCGCCGGCGTCAGCGCGACATCCCAGAGCCGCACTTCGCGCAGCAGACCGTAGAAGTGCGCCGCCGGCGGGGTGCCCGGCGCAGCGACGAAGGCGCCGATCGTGAGCGCCTGAGAGCCGCTGAGCGAGAGCGGTTGCGCCGATGCAGCCGGTGGAACGTGCACGCTCAGCGACAGGCCGTCGAGAAAGATCTTGTACGCGCCCGCCGCGCGCACCAGCGCGACGTGATGCCACCCGCCATCGCAGGCGTTCGTCGCGGCGGTGCGTCCGACGCTGCGTGCGGGGAGCCGCGCGTTGACGACGCCGAGGGCGAACTGCCCCGACGGTCGCAGCCCCAGACGGAACCCGAACTGGTCGCCCGCGCCGGTCGCCGGATAGCTCGACACGATCGTCCCGCCTGCCGAGCTGCGGAACCACGCCTCGACCGAGAAGTCGCCCGATCCGAGGTCGAACTGGTCGCCGTTCGCGGGCACGTCGATGCGCGACGTCGAGCCGTCGAACATCGCTGCGTCCTGCGCGCCGAACGCGTGCGCCACGATCGACGCGTTCGCACCGCTGATGAACGCGGTCGCATTCGTCACGACCGGCGTCGTGTTCGGACTCGCATCCGGAAACGTATAGGCGGCCGTGATCGAACCGTCCCACCCGAGCGACGCCAAATCGCTGCCGCCGCCGTACGGAACGCACACGCCGGAGGCGTTCGGAAACGGTGCGCCGGGTTGCGGGAGCGACTGTTTCCACTGCACCGTCCCGTCCGGCAGCGCGATCCCGAAGACGTCGCCGCCGCTGTTGGCGGCGATCGCGCGCGTGCCGTCCGGCGACACGAGCGGCGAGAACCACTGCACGGGGGAGGTCGTCGGAGCGATGCTCCACGCCGGCGTCCCTTTGTCGCGGCTGAGCGCCACCAGCTCCGCAGCACCGAACAGCACGAGCCGGCCGGCCACGACCGGCTGCGCGGTGTCGTTGAACGCTCCCGACGACGGCGACACGGTGCGCCACGCCTGATCGCCGTAGTCGGCGTTCACCGCGTACGCCGCATCCGACGCGAAGAAGAGCGTCCGGCCGTCGAATGCGGTCGGTCCGGGCGTCTGTTCGCCGATCGGCACCGCCGCGCGCACCTGCGCTCCGGTCGTCGCGTCGTAGACGGCGATCTGCGTTCCGCCGCTCGCCCCCGCCGTCGAAGACACGACGATCACGCGGCCGTCGTGCGCGAAGAGGCCGACGACGGTGTCCGCCGCCGGGGGCGTCCAGCCGGTCTGCGGCGTGCCGTCGCAGAGCCGCACCGAGTACACGGCGCGCTCAGAACCGTTCGAATCGACGAAGTACAAGTATCCGCCGGTCGTGGCGAACATGAGGTCGTCGCCGTTGTTCATCGCATACGGATACGCCGGCGTGCACGTGTCGGTGCCTCCGCTCACCTGGCCCTGTGCGTCGATGCCGACGGTCTGCCCCGTGTACGGGTCGATCGCGAAGATGGTCGACTGCGCCACGCCGATGATGCGGTCGCCGGCAGGAAACGGGCCGAAGTCGAGCTGTTGGAACGTATTGCCAAACGTCCACGTGGTGTCGAGCTGTGTCGGCGCCGGCAGCGGCGACGATGTCGTCACGGTCATGATGTCCTCCGGGACGCGCGCGGCGTGCCGTGCGCTCAGGGGATGGTGAGCGTCGGGGAGTAGACGTCCGGAGGTAGCGGGACGAGCACCGTATTCGTTCCGGTCGTGTACTCCGTCATTGCTTCATCGTCGGTCAGGCCGGCGACGTCGTTCGTCAACGCGCACGGTATCGAAGCACCCATCACCACGAAGGTGGCGCTCTGGCCTCCGTAGCTTGCATCCAGGTAGACAAAAAACAGACCGTCGGTCGTGGTTTGGAGCGGGGCGCGTCCATCG
>DASWSC010000208.1:0-3574 GCA_036402855.1 Candidatus Elarobacter sp.
CGGCTCCCGCACCCGTGCTGCCGCCGGCGCGCGACCGTCGCAGCGCGCACCACGTGAAACAGGAGCTGTACCGGTTGCGCCGGGCGGTCAACGAGGCCGAAGCGCGGGTCGCACGGCTCGACGAGCGGCGCCGCGACCTCGAGCTCGAGTTCGCGGCGCCGGACCTGTACGGCGATTCCGAGCGCGTCGTCGCGCTGCAGCACGCGCTCGAAGCGAATCGCGGCGAGGCCGACGAGGCCCTCGCCGCATGGGAGCGCGCCGTGCTCGCGCTCGAATCGCACACCGCCTCGTGACCTACATCGTGCCGTGCCCCGGCGGCGCCGCCGGCCCGGCCGGTCCCTCGCCGGGCCGCCCGACGGTGTAGAAACCGAACCGGTCGGCGAAGCCGAGCGCGCCCGCCCGCCGGACGTCGGCGACGCCCGCCGCCTTCAGATGCTCCGCGGTGACGCTCGCGACGTGCAGGCACTGCAGGATCGCGCCTTGCGCGAGCGGGTCGGCCGGCTTGATCTCGAGCCACCCCGTCGCGGGCGCGCCGTGCGCGGCGATCTCGGCCAGCTCCGCCGCCGGCATCGCCGCGCCGCTGCGCTGCGCGTCGCGCGCGGCGCGAACCGCGGCGACGATCGCGATGGCGACGGGCTTCGATCCGACCGGGCACTGCGGCGCGTCGCGGAGCGCGAACGGATTGGCCGGCGGCGACGCCGGTTCGGGATCGAGCGAGGCGCGCACGAGCGTTCCGCCGCGCGGGCCCTGCGCCGGCGGCGCGAAGTACACCCCGAACACCGGCGAGTAGCCGACGAAGAACTCGCGGCCTTGGTCGGCCGGAACGTAGACGTGCAGCTTCTCGCTGTCGCCGGGCTGGACGACCGCGAGGCGCGCGCAGTTCATGAACGCGGCGCCCGAGCGCATGTCGGGCGCTTTCGCCCCGACGACGTACCGGGCACCGTCGTCGTACGGCGTGTACGCGAGCGAGACGCCGCTGACGACGGCTGTTCCGCCGGGGATCGTCGCGGGATAGCGGTTTCCGCTCTTCGCGCGCTCCGCCGCCGCCGCGATGCGCCCCATCGCATCCATGATCGGCTGCGCGACGCGGGCCGCGGTCGGCGTGCAGGCGTCGTTGTCCGCGTCGATCTGCAGCGCGTCGGGATGCGGCCCCGTCGTGAGCTGATGCGCGCGGATGCGCAGCTCGACGCCGCCGTGGGCGTCCTCGCCGCCGCCGGCGTCCGGCTCCGCGTTCGCCGCACCGCTCCCGGTGCTGCCGAGCCGTCCGGTGCGAACCGTGTACGTCAGCGAGACGGCGCGCGGCGCGAGCGGCGTGGCGGCGAGCAGCAGCGGCGACGCGCCGGCGCGCGGCAGCGCCGCGACCTCCGAGCGCGAGAGGAACGGGCCGGGATGCGCGTTGCCGAGGTTCGTCCCGACCAGCGCCAGCGAGCCCCGGCGCAGCGGCGCGGCGAAGCCGGCATTGAAGAGGGTGTACGCCGGCAGGCGGTTCGGGTTGTTCGCCGCCGTGTAACTCGCGTTCGCGAGCACGTCGACCGCCTTGCCGAGCTTCGCCGTCGCGACCAGCCCGGCGCGATGCAGCGGCGTCCCCGGAACCTGCGCGCCGGCCGGCGTGAGCGCCGCCGTCGCCGGCGTTGCGCTGGTGACGAAACGTGACTGCACGGTCGCGAACGCCGCGATCAGCGCTTTCCCGATCTCCACCGTTCCGGCGAGCGTCGCACCGCGGCTGATCTGATCGGCGGGCTGAAAGCCGGTGAACGCGAGCGAGCCGACGGGCGCCGAGCCGCAGACGAGCGGCGAAGACGCGAAGGCGCCGACCGCCCCGAGATAGCCGGGCGGCACCCCGGCCGCCGCCGCGTCGAGCGCGGTGAGAACCGGCGAGCCCGTGAGCCGCGCCGACCATCCGCTGAGCACGACGCGTGCATGCTGCGCCGACTTCTCGACCGTCGCGCGAAGCGCCGAGGAGCGCTGGCGCGGCGCGTTGACCGAGGGCAGCTCGCCGGATGCGAGACCGTTCGCGCAGTCGAACGTCAGCGTGCGCGGATCGGGGAACGCCGTCCCGGAGATCACGATCCCGCTCCCCGCGTCGCCGAACGACCCGTTGACGTCGTACGCGAGCCCGCGGTTCGGCTGCCAGCGCACGTCGAGCCCGGTCGCGAACGCGTTCGAGCCGTTTCCGCCGTTCACGCCGGCGCGCGTCGTCACCGTCACGCGCTGGTTCGGATGGTAGCGGTCGACGACCGATGCGCCGTGGAACGAGCTGCGCTGCACGAGCGGAAACGTTCCGGCGGTCGTCGTCGTCGCGCCCTCGAAGGCGATGCCGTAGGTCTGCGCGTTCAGCGAGAGATCGTGCCGCTCGCCGCCGGGCAACTGGATGCCGAGGTTCACGCCGCGCGCGTTCGCGCGGTACGACGTGAACTGCGGCGCCGGGACGCCGGCCAGCATGCGCGAACGCTCGTCGAACGAGTCGGTCGAGCCGTTCACGAAACCGCCCAGCATGATGCTGGTCGCGCCGATCGTCGCGTTCTCGGAGAGCGTCATCAGCGAACCGCGGGTGCGCTCCGCGGCACCGGGTCCGTAACCGCACGGGTAGAGCGCCGTGAGCTGCGCGCAGACCAGGCCGTTCTGCGCGTTCGACGCGGTCGCGGTGAGCGTCAGCGTCTGCGCGATCGAAGGCGCCCAGCGCAGCTTCGCCAGGTCGCCGGAGAGCAGCCGTTCCGCGTCGTGACGGTACCTGAGCCCCGTCTGGTCGGTGAAGTCCAACCCGGTGAACGGGCTGGTGCGGCCGCGCGAGGCGTGCTCGAACACGTAGCCGAGATTGTTCACCGATCCGCGGGCGACGAAGAGCGCCGAGGACGAGTTCTCGCTGCCGTACTGCAGCGTCGCCTGCTGCTGCGCGAAGCGGGTCGGCTGCAGCGTGCGAAACGCGACCTCGCCGCCGAGTGCCCCGTGTCCGGCACCCGAGCTGACGCTCGCGCCGCCGAAGAGGTCGGCGTTCACGCCGCGCGCGGTCAGCGAGCCGCCGATCCCCGGGATCGAGACGCCGTCGACGGTGGTCCCCGTCTGCGAGGGATCGTTGCCGTCGATCTGGAGCCCGTCGCCGCTCGACGTGACGCCCGGCAGATCACCGATCGCGTCGCGCAGCGAGCCGTCGAGATAGCGCAGCGCGTCGTCCTGGCCGGTTTCACGCGAGGCGCGCGCCGGACTGCTCGTCACCGTGACGCTGCCGATCTGCTTCAGCGCCGAGCCGTTCTTCTGCATCTGCACGCGCACGCTCGACGTGCGGTTCGCCGCCACGTCGAAGAGCGCCGAGCGCGCGACGATGAAGCCGCGCTTCACCGCCATCGCGCGGTAGGCGCCGGTCGCGACCGACTCGAACCGCGCGTGGCCGTCGGGGTCGGTGTAGCCGATGAGCCCGACTTCGCCTTGCAGCACGACGCGCACCAGCGAAAGCGGAGCGCCGGTCACCGCATCGACGACGTCGACGACCACGTCGCTCGCCTCACCCGCGGCACGCGCGGGAGCCGGGACGGAGAGCAGCGCGGTGCTGACGATCAGCGCCGCGGCGAGCCCGCGC
>DASWSC010000209.1:0-10053 GCA_036402855.1 Candidatus Elarobacter sp.
AGTCGCGCAGGATCGTGCGTCCCATCGCGCCGTCAATGTCGGACTGCGAGACGCTCGCCCCGACGAACTTGACCCCGTCGGTGTTCGCGCGAGCGAACGACGTGTGCCGCAGGTGCACGCCGGTGAAGTGCGCGTTCCTCAGATCGGCGTCGTCGAAGCGCGTCCCGTCGAGGTTGGCCCCGGTGAACTCGGCGTCGCGCAAGTTCGCGTGAGAGAAGTCGACGTCGCGCAGATCGCTTCCGACGAAGCGGAGCCCGTGCAAGTCGCGTCCGTGCAGATCGTGCGGAAGACGGCATCCGACGCACGAGTTGATGAGCTGCCGCGAGAGGCCGTCGTCGGCGGCGAGCGCGGGCGGCGCCGGCGCGGCGAACGCGAGCGCGGCGGCGGCGAAGACGAGAGTTCGGATCACGGGTGCCTCCTGGTTCTAACTATGAAAATAAGAGTCGAGCCCAAAAAAAGATACGCTCGCCGTCAGCCGGAGAGCGAGCTCCCCTGCATCGTCATCCCGGCGGTCCGCGCGCCGTGCAGGTCGATCCCGGCCATCGAGCAGCCCTCGAAGCGCGCGTTGGTCAGGTCGGCGCCGCTGAGGTTCGCCTGCGTCAGATCGACGCCGGTGAAGCGGACGCCCGAGAGGTTCGCATCGTGCAGGTCGGCGTGCGCGAGATTCGTTCCGTTGAGGGAGATCCCGTGCAGGTCTTGGCCGTGCAGGTCGAGGCGGCCGAAGTCGCAACCGGCGCAGCTCGCCAGCACGCTGCGCAGCGCCGTCCCGCGCAAGCTGACGCGGCGCATCGAGACGCCGTTCAGCTTCATCCCGTCGAGGATCGCGCCGTCGAAGTTGGCGTCCTGCAGCTCGGCCCCGTTCAGCATCGCGTTGCGGAGATCGGCCTTGGTGAAATTGGCGCGCATGAGCGAGACGCCGATGAACTGCGTGCCGGCCAGATTCGCACCGTGCAAGTCCGCGTCGTTGAAGTTCGTGCCGTTCAGCATGAGGCCGTGCAGGTCCTGACCGTGCAGGTCGAAGTGCGAGAAGTCGCACCCGGTACAGCTCGCGACCACGCTGCGCAGCGCGGTCCCGCGCAGGCTGACGTTGCGCAGCGAGATTCCGATCAGTTTCACGCCTTCGAGCCGGGCGCCGTCGAGGTTGGCATAGCGCAGCTCGGCGCCGTTGAGCTGGGCGTCGCGAAGGTCGGCGTTGGAGAGGTTCGCGTGCGCCAGCGAGACGCCGATCAGGTTTGCGCCGGAGAGGTTCGCGCCGCGCAGGTCGGCGCCGGAGAAGTCGTCGGCGTTGATCGTGAGCCCGTGCAGGTCGACGCCGCGGACGTCGGCGTTGCGGAACGAGCACGCGATGCACGACGCGACGAGCTCGCGTGAGAGCTTGACCCCGTCCATCGCCGTGCGCCGGGTCGCGTTCGACTCTTGCGCGATCTCGTGCGGGAGCGCGGCCAGCGTCTGCTGGAGCTCTTTGGCGACCTGCGGACCGAACTCGTTCGCATCCGACGTCCGGGCGGCGTGCGTCGCGATGATGTGGACCTTGGCCGTGAGCTTCGCGAGCTGGGCACTCGTCAGGCCGTGGAACTTCAGGGTGAACGAGCCGGGGAGCGCGGGGACCGCCGGGATCGGCGGCGGAACCGCCGAGGCGGCCGGCGGGACGGCGGGCACCGCCGGGACCGGCGGAACCGGCGCGACGATCTCGCCGGGCGGCGCCTCCGCGCCCGAGGAATGATGCGCAGGTGCGCTTGCCGCGGCGTGGCGTACCGCGGCGACTCCCGCGGCAACCCCGGCGGCTTTGCCGCCGCTCGGAAGGACGGGCGCGGAGACGTTGCGATCGATCGCGATGCGCTCGTATGCGACCGTCGCCGGTTTCGCCGCCGCGCCCGCGTCGTGCGCGACGCGCGGCGCGTGAACGGCCGTCGCAGGCTTCACCTGGTGCCGGGCCGCGACCGCGGGTGGCGCGGCGGACCGGGCGTGCGCGGTCACGGGCGCCTCGCTGCCGGCGGGGAGCTCGACGGCCGGGGCGCTCGTCGCGACGAATGCGACCGCGGCGACGCCGGCCAGCGTCACGGCGAGCGCCGCGGCCGGCGAGCGATGAAGCCGCGCGCGCTTCTTGTCGAGCAGCTGCTCGATCCGAACGGTGATCTGCTTGCGGGTCAGCAGCGCGCCCGGCGCGACGACCGCGTGCTCCGGCATGCGCATCTCGCGCGCCAGCTTCCACAGCGAGGTCGCGTAGGCGTGGGCTTCGCCGGTCTTCTCGACCACGGCGTCGTCCGAGGCGATCTCGCGCTCGAGCGCGATCCGGCGCCCGACGAGCCAGACGATCGGATTGAACCAGAAGATCCGCTCGATCGTGCGCTGCGCGAGGTTCGTCCAGTCGTCGTAGCGGCGCAAGTGCGCGTGTTCGTGCAGGACGAGCTGCTCGATCGCGGCCAGCCCGTCGGCGGTCGCGAGCTCGGTCGGGATCAAGATGACCGGCCGGCGGAACCCGATCGCGACCGGGGTCTCCGTCTCGAACGAGAGGCGCAGATAGATCTCGCGCCCGGGGCCGACCTCGGTGAGCCACGGCAGCTCGTCGGCGAGCGTCCCGTCGAGCGGGCTCGAACGCCGCTTGAGACCGCGCACGCGGATGAGGCTCGCGGCGAGGCCGATCAGCCCGATCAGCGCGCCGGCCGCCCAGACTCCCACGACGGCGGCGGCAAGCGCGCGCGACATGCGCGGCGTCCAGCGGGCGAGCGGGACGCGCTCGACCATCGATGCGACGACCGCGGCGGCGGACTCAGGCCGCCACGTCGCGGGCGGTGCTGCGCCGGCGTTCGCCGTCGGCGGGTGCGCCGCCGGCAGCGGCTGCGCCGCCGGTTGCCGCGACGATGGAGACGGAGCGAGCGCAGAGAGATCGTGATGCGGCTCCAACGCTTCGATTGCGGGGCGCGCAGCCTGGGGCGGGGCGCCTTTCCACACCGAGACGCCGACGCCGGCGAGCGGCATGATCGCGGTCGCGAGGAGTGCCGTCGTCCAGAGCGCGTGCCGCGTCGCGGCGGTGAGCGCAAGCGCGCGGGTCGCCAGCAAGACGAGCGCGGCGAGGACGCCGCCCAGGAAGACGCTCGCGAGGATCGCGCGCAGCGCGACGCCGACGATCGCCTCGAGCACTACTGCTGGCCTTTGGCTTTGTCGAGGAGCTCGCGGAGCCGGTCCAGCTCGTGTTCGTCGACCGCCTCCGATTCGAGGAGGTTCAGCACCAGCTCGCGCGGCGAGCCGTCGAAGAAGCGCGACAGGACGTGGGTGACGACGCTGCGCTGCGCCTCGTCGCGCGCGACGACGGCGCGATAGATGAAGGCGCGTCCGACGGCCTTGTGGCGGACGTAGCCCTTCTGCTCGAGGATGCGCATCGTGGTCAGAACGGTGTTGTACGCGAGGGGCGGATCGCCGATCGCGTCGACCACGTCCGCGACGCTCGACTCATCGCGGTCCCAGAGGACCTGCATGAGGCGATACTCCGCCTCCGTAAGGGTGGGCGACTTCTTGCGGGGCATGGAACGACGCTACCACGCGCCGCGGCCGCTGTCAACTAAAGTTTTAAGAAGAAGCCTTGTCGGCCGAAAAAGGAAGACGGCGGCCGCTTGCGCGACCGCCGTCCGGTGGTGCTGTGAAGACCCGCTTACTTGAGCGAGACGACGTTGTAGCCTTCCCGCGGCCCGATCTTCTCCGAGGTGATGATCTTCTCGGCCGCGGTGCTGTCCGGGTTGGAGCACGCTTCGGCGGCGTACTCGCCGCCCACAGTCGACGCGATCGCGAAGTACTCGCCTTCGACCTTGCGCTTGTTCTTCGGCACGATCACACCGGCGTAGGTCTGCTGCACGGCCTGGTGATCGCACTTCCGGAAGTACGCGCCGGACTTCTTCGCGGCGTCGTAGTGGTAGTTTTCGAACGCCTCGACGAGCTTCTCGGTCTGCGTCGTCCCGGCCGCGTTGAGCCGGTTGATGATGTTCGAGGCCGCCATGTAGCCGAGGTACTGCCGCCAGTCGACGGCCGACACGCCGGGCTTCAGCGCGTTGTAGACTTTCTGCGCGTTTCCGCCGGCTTCCGGGCCCCAGACGTAGCCCCAGACCGAGCCGACGAGGTCGTCGACCGGCATCCCGACCGCGACGTCGTTGCCGCACAGGATCCCGCCGAACGTCATCTTCTTGTGGAGGCCGAGCCCGACCGCGGCCTTCGTCGCGTTCTGGCAGTCCGGCCCGTAGTTCGAGAAGAAGAGCACGTTCGCGTCCGTGTTGCGGGCCTTCGTGAGGTAGGACGAGTAGTCGGTCTCGCCGAGCTTGTGGAGGTCTTCGCCGACGACCTGACCGCCGTGCGCGAGCAGGATCTTCTTGACGCGGTCGCGCCCGTCGGTGCCGAACGCATAGTCGGCGACCAGGAAGTACCACTTCTTGCCGTGCTTCAGCAGCTCGGGGCCGACCGCGTTCGCGAGCATCGCGTTCGAGGTCGTCTGGCGGAAGGTGACCCGGTGCGCCTTCGGGCCGGTGATGTTGGTGTCGTGAGTTCCGACCGCGAGGAAGAACGTGTTCGCGATCTGCGCCTGCGCGGAGATCGCGAGACCGACCGCCGAGCTGAGGCAGCCGGTGAGCACGTCCACCTTCTCCTGGGAGATCAGCCGCTTCGCCTCGTTGGTCCCGGTCGCCGGATTGCTGGCGTCGTCGCCTTTGAGGAGCTCGTACTTGATGCGGCTGTTCTTCTTCATCGCCTCGGCGACGGCGACTTCCATCCCGTGGTGCTGCGACTGCGACGCTGCCGCGTAAACGCCGGAGAAGCCGTCGACGTGGCCGATCTTGACGGTCGCGCCGCCGCCGGCGGCGATGACGTCACGCGGCGGGGCGAGCGGCGCGGCGCCGGCCGGGCGCGCTTCGGCGAGAGGGAAGCCGAGCGCGGCCGCCCCGGCGAGGCCGAGGGCGCCGGTACGGCGGAGAAATTCCTTCCGTTCGACGGAAGTCTCTGGGCGTTGGTCGTCCATGGTGCTCCTTGCCGGGGTCTTGGCTGATTTTCGGGTCCGTTTCTTCGCGTTCTCACAGCACCCTACGAGAATACGACACGGACACCGAAGAAATTGCGCCGAAGACACACCGTCGTGGCGGAGGAACGGGCCGAACCCAAAGTCGTCCTCCTCGTTCGGCTGCTCAGCGCAATCGACGAAGGACGGTTTTCGTTCGAAGCGCTCAAGGAGCAGATCGCGGACGAGAAGCAGCCCAGTACGCGTACGCTGCGGCGGTATCTCAGCGTGCTCGCCGACGCCGGGTTCCCGTGGTTCTTCGACCGCGGCAGCGGGACGTACCGGTTCGCCGACGGCTACAGCCTGCGGCGCCTGAACCTTTCGCACCGGGAGCTGCAGGGTCTCGTCACGTTGAAACGGCTCGGCTCGTCGCTCGGACCGACCTTTGCGACGGCGATCGAGGAGACGACCCGGAAGCTGCTGCGGTCCAGCGACCGGCGCACCGAGGTCTCGATGGAGAGCGCCTCGTTCGCGATCCGGTTCGAGTCGGTCGCGATGGACGACGCGGTCGAGCGCGCGTTCGAGCAGCTCCAGAGCGCGCAGCGCGACCGGCGGCGCGTCCAGTTCGGCTACACCGACAAGAAAGGCGCGCGCACCCAGCGCCGGGTCGACCCGTACGGCTTCATCGTCTCGAGCGGGCGCGTCTACCTGGTCGGCTACGACCACAACCGCACCGACCTGCGTACCTTCGCGGTGGACAACGTCTCCGAGGTCGCGGTGACGCCGCAGACGTTCGAGAAGCCGGCCGACTTCAACCTCGAGGCGTACGGCGCCGATTCCGTCAGCGGCGTGGTCCACGGCGATGCGCTCAGCGAGGTGCGGGTGCGGTTCTCGCGGCTGGTCGCGAAAGCGGCGGCGGCGGCGTCGACGGCGCGCGACCGCCGGATCGAGCCGCGCGACGACGGCAGCGCCGAGATCACGTACCGCGTCGCGGACCCGCTGGAGATCGTCCGCTGGTCGCTCGGCTGGGGAGCCGAGGCCGAAGTCCTCGCGCCCGAGGAGGCGCGCCGCGCCGCCGCCGAGATCGCGCGGGAGCTCGCCGCGCGCTACGCCTAGGAGGAACGGCGCAGGTTCGGGTCGCGTTAGTCGCTAGACCATGAAGCGACCGATGAACACGTTGCTCTCCCTCGCGGCCGCTGCGGTGCTGCTCTGCGCCGGCGCGGCGGCCGCGGCCGTCCCCGCGGGTCAGCCGGTCGACGGGATCCGCTGCGATCAGATGGAGGGCGCGCTGATGCACATCCACCAGCACCTCACGATTCTCGATCACGGCAAGCCGGTCGCGATCCCCGACGACGTCGGCCGGCCGATCGTCGGCCAGTGCTTCTACTGGATCCACACTCACACGCCCGACGGCATCATCCACATCGAGTCGCCGAACTTCCGGACCTTCACGCTGCGCAACTTCTTCGACGTCTGGGGCCAGCCGCTCACGAAGAGCGACGTCGCCGGCGCGAAGCTGAAGAAGAACGAGAGCATCGCGGTGTGGATCAACGGGGCGCGCTATACCGGCGACCCCGGTGCGATCCAGCTCGTCCAGCATCTCGACGCGACGATCGAAGTCGGCTCGCCGCACCGCGGAAAACCGGCTCCGTTCACCGCCTGGAACGGCAACTAGGGCCGCGCTTCAGCGCGGGAAGTACTCCGCGGCGACCTGCATCATCCCGAAGTAGTGCGTCGACGCGCCGGCATCGACGGGGACGCGCATCCCGACGAAGCCGGTGCCCTCCGGTCCGCCGTAGCGCTTCACGAACATCCCGGCTTCGCCGTTCTCGTCGCGCGTCAGCACCGTGCTGACCGATGCCGCGTCGGCCGACCACGTTCCGTTCCACCAGCCTTCGAGGTTCCAGCGCCGCCCCGCGGCGGTGACGTGCTGCGTGAGCGGATCGAAGTTCGAGCGATCGAACCGGACGTCGAGGAGCGCCGCCGGACGCGCGCGGTTGATCCCTGTCGCCATGTTGTCCATCTCGCCGGTCGTGCGGTTGAGCTGCGTGAGCAGCGGGGGAACGCCGGGCCACACGACCTTGCCGCCCGCGTCGAGGTACCGCCGGAAGACGCCGTGCCCGTGCGCGTCGTCGCGCAGTGCGTCGGGGAGGTCGTCCATCGCGAACACCACGACGCTGCGCGCGCGGTCGGCGATGCGCGCTTCGAGGAATGCGCGCACCCCCTCGGCGTCCAGCACCGCGTAGTCGCGCGCCGCAAGATACGTCTTGATCCGCTCGTGCGATCCGTAGGTGACCGACTTCGTGTACGCGGCGTCCCAGAACACCGCGCGCTTCAGCGCGGCGTCGTGGACGAGGTTCAGCGCGAAGACCGAGCCGTCGTCGGCGCCGTAGAACACCTGGTCCCCGGCGACGACCGGTGAGGTGAGGATCCGGCTGCCCTCCGCGGTGAACCGCCACAGCTCTTTCCCCGTCGCCTTGTCGAGCGCGTGGAGGCGGCCGTCGAAGTCGCCGGCGAACGCGACGTCGCCCGCGAGCGCGACCGACCCGAAGAAGTTCGAGGCGGCGTCGAACGTCCAGACCGGCTTCCCGGTCGCGGACTCGACCGCTTCGACGTAGCGCCCGTCGGAGCTGGTCGCGTACGCCCGACCGTTCTCCATCGCCGGGGAGGCGTTGATCCACCACACCGTGTCGTGCAGCCGCCAGCGCTGCGTCCCCGTCGCTTCGTCGACGCCGTAGAAGTGGCCGTCGCGCGACCCGAACGTCACGACGCCGTTCGCGATCGCCGGTGAGGACTGCACCGAGCGGCGGTCGTAGCCGAACTTGCCCGACTCCAGCTGGTGCCCCTCGGTCTCGAAACGCCAGGCGGGCTTTCCGGTGGCGAGATCCGCCGCGTACACGTCGCCGTCGAAGCTGGCGACGAAGACCCGCCCGGCGTGGACCGCGGGCGTCGCGCGGACGCGTCCCCGCGTCATCAGATGCCACCGCTCGCGTCCGGTCTGCGCATCGAGCGCGCGCAACGCGCCGTCGCCGCCGCCGATCAGCACGCTGTCACCGGCGATCGCCGGCGACGACGTGTAGCAGTCACCGCTCTCGTGTCCCCACGGCAGCGGTGCGTCCGCGCGCCCGGCCCGCTCCCACACCGTCACGCCGGAGGCCGCCCGCAGCGCGACGACGCGGCCGGCGTGCGACTGCGCGAACACGACCCCGTTCGCGACCGCGGGCGTCGAGTCGACCGGTGCGCCGAGGGCGCGCGCCCAGCGCACGTCGCCGGTGCGCGCGTCGAGCGCGTAGAGCTTGCCGTCGCTGCTGCCGACGTACACCACGCCGCCGGCGATCACCGGCGATCCGTGGATCGACCCGCTCGCGCGGAAGCGCCACTGCACCCCGCCGTACTGCACCGTCCCGCGGCCCGGGAAAACGCCTTCGTGCGCCGGCGAACCGCGAAACATCGTCACCGCGCCGCTCGCGGCGGGCGATGTTCCGGCGGAGCCGGCGGCGGCCACGAGCGCAACCGCCGCGGCCGAAAGGATTCGTACGCGCATCATGACGCGCCGCTTCGCCGGTATCACGCGGATTCACGCGCGCTGGCGGCATGTTGGCAGAAGCGTGCGGACGCGAAGAAGCCGCGGGGCGTGGGCGCCGTCGCGGCTTCGGAGCTCGCGCGAGAATCGAGGGAGCGCGTCCCCTCGCCGATCGGCTCAGCCAGGAGGGCGTCGTATTCGTCTCGGTCTCGTTGCATCCGTTGGGCTTTCGCCTTCCGTGTCTGCTTCGGGTGACCGGCGAGTTTCTCGCTACTCGCCGTCGGCTGGTGCCGACGTGGGTGCATCATATGGGGTGCAGCGGGTGGGTGCAAGATGGGGTGGCGGGTCGTCCACAAGAAAGTTTGGTTGTCCACTGGGATTCGCAGCGTTCTCGCGCTATTCACAGGGGTTGGGGCGGGGCCGGGCGCGCGCACGGCACTGTGCTGGGCACGCTGCCGGCGCGCTTCGTGCGCGCCGGCAGCTACCGCTCCGTTCGCTCCCGCGCATCCTGCGCTCCGCGAACTCCGCGAGTGCCCCGCACAGTGCCGTGCGCGCGCCCGGCCCGGCACGATCGTGGTCCGCGGGGGGGTGGGTTTGCAGGATCGTGGAGTTGCCGGGCGCGCGGGCCGCGCGCACGGCGACGGGCCAACGGCGTGGCGGTGACGGTCGCTGCGCTCCCGCCGGGGCGATTCGTGGCATGCGTCGCACCGTGGGGCGCACTCGTTGTTACGGCGAGGACGTTGTCGGCGACGATGTCACCCTGAGCTTGTCGAAGGGTGAGACGGCGACCGGAACGTCAGCGCGGTGTCGTTGCATCGTTTTGGAGGACGGCGGTGACGTGCACGGGGCGCGGCTTCGACGCGAAATCCGCGCCGGGGGAGAATGCGACGAAACCGCCCGGATTTCTCCGTTCGGTTTCGGTCAGCACGAGAATCCGATCTGCGAGCGTCCTCGCTGCCTTTCGGCAGCCATTACGTCGTCGAACTTCGATTGGCGCTTCTTCCATACGCTGCTCGGCTTGCACCGAACCTCGTCCGATCATCTGCGCTGCGAGCTTCTCGCCGCTCGCCCGTCGTCGTTGCCTCCGACGTGTTCACATCATACGTGCACCCAAACGAATTGGCAATAGAACAAACCCTTGCCGACCCGCTTCTCCACAAGAAAGTTGACTTCTCCACGACGACCCACACCAATCCCCGCAATCCACAGGATCACCCGCACCCGAAGACCACGAAAACCGACCCGCGCCGACGCGCTCACGCTCCGCGTGCCCGCTCACCCTTCGACAAGCTCAGGGTGACAACGAGTCCCCACGCCGACAAGAGGAGCCCTCGTGCCGGCGGGAGCGCAGCGACCCGCCACGCCACCGAGCCGGCCCGTTGCCGTGCGCGCGGTCCGCGCGCCCGGCAACTCCACGATCTGCAAACCCCCACCCGCTCGAGCCGGCATCGTGCCGAGGCGGGGGCGGGGACGTGCTGTGCGGGGGCACTCGCGAAGTTCGCGGAGCGCAGGATGCGCGGGAGCGAACGCAGCGGTAGCTCCGTGCGCGCACGAC
>DASWSC010000210.1:0-8718 GCA_036402855.1 Candidatus Elarobacter sp.
GATCCCAGCCGGAATCCTCTCCACTCCGCCGAAACGCCACCGACGTGACCCAAGAAGCCAGCGCCCCGCTCGTCCCGCACGACGCCGCGCCGAACCGCGGCGGCGTGCCGCTCGGCCGCACCCTGATGTGGCTGGGGATCGCCGGCGCCTCCGCCGCGCTGACCTACTTCGTCTTACGGACCGCGATCTCGATGCGCGGCGGCGCCGTCCCGTCCGATGAGACGGCCGACCGCGTCCAGGCGCTGATCGACGAAGCGAACCGGCTGATCAAGACGCTCGACGAGAAGAAGCCGCAGGCCTAGTGGATCCTCGGGCGGCGCGTGCCGTCGAACGGCCGCCGCGCCCGTCGCCCGGCCTCGTCCCGGGGACCGTCGCATCGGTCCGGTTCACCGACCTGCTCGCGAACGGCCAGGCGGTCGGCCGCGTCAACGGTCTGGTCGTCTTCGTCACGGGGCCGCTGCCCGGTGAGCGCGCGCGCGTCCGGATCACGCAGGTGAAGCCGAAGTACGCTGTCGGCGAGGTGACGGCGTACGAGTTCCAGTCGGAGATGCGCGCGAAGCCGTTCTGCCCCGTCTTCGGCACGTGCGGCGGCTGTCAGGTGCAGCACTTGGCGTACCCGGCGCAGCTCGCGTGGAAGGAGCAGATCGTTCGCAACGCGCTGCGCCGGATCGGCGGCTTCTACGACGTCGCGGTGCGGCGGCCGGTCGGAATGGCGTTTCCGCGTAACTACCGCAACAAGATGGCGCTGGTCGTCGACCACGTGCGCGGCGAGACGTCGTTCGGCTTCTACCAAGCGCGCTCGCACGCGCTCGTGCGGATCGATTCGTGCCCGGTCGTGCTGCCGCAGCTCGACGCCGCGATCGGCGGCCTCTACGAGGCGGCGCGCGCGCCCGAGACGCGCGATGCGTTCACCCGCGCGAAGCACGCGATCGTGCGTGCCGGCGCCGCGTCGGGACAAGCCGTCCTCTCGGTGACGACCGATCGCAGCTCGACGGAGATTCGCGAGACCGCGCCGCTGATCGCGCGCAAAGTACGGGGCGTGGTCGGTGTCTCGAACTCCTTCGAGCCGCGCACCGCGAACGCGGTGCTGGGCCGCAAGATGTCGTACGTCTGGGGCAAGCGCGAGATGGAGGAGACGATCGAGGGCGTGCGCTACCGCGTCTCCCCGGCGTCGTTCTTCCAGGTGAACAGCGAGATGGTCGGGCGGATCTTTCGTTTCCTCGAACCCGCTCTTGCCCCGGATCGCACCGTCGTCGACCTCTACTGCGGCGCCGGAACGTTCGCGATCTTCTTCGCGTCCCGCGGCGCGCGGGTCGTCGGCGTCGAGGAGAACCCCGCCGCGGTGCGCGAGGCGCGCGAGAACGCCGCGCTCAACCAGGTCGAGGACCGCGTTCGCTTCGTCGAGGGCCGCGTCGAGGGCGCCGTCGCGAACAAGGACGGAAAGCAGGCGCTCGAGCAGGCCGAGATCGTGTTCCTCGACCCGCCGCGCAAAGGCAGCGACGAAGCGACGCTCGAGGCGATCGCCGCAGCCGGCGTCGCGAACGTCTGGTACCTCTCGTGCAACCCCGCCACGCTGGCGCGCGACCTCGCCTACTTGGCGAAACGCGGCTACGCGCTCGGCGTCGTGCAACCGTTCGACATGTTCCCGCAAACCGGCCACGTCGAGACGCTCGTCGCCTTGCACAAGTCCGGCGTCGAACCCGAAGTCACGCTCCCGGAACGCGAAGCCACCCCATGGGACGACCGCATCCCCGAATGGCCCTCCGACGACAAATACGCCAAAACCGAATACCCCGACTTCGTCGAGCAATAAGCCCCCCACGTCCTCGTAAGCGCCGGCCCCCCACATCACCGCGAACCGCCCCCCACGTCACCGTGAACCGCCCCCATGTCACCGTGAACCGACCCCCACGTCACCGTGAACCGCCCCCATGTCATCCTGAGCTTGTCGAAGGATGAGCCGAAGTCGTGCCACGCGCCGCGCGCAAAGAAGCGCGCACCACTGCGTTCGTCGAAAATCCCGCCCATGAAGACGTCCATCGTCCTCGCCGCGCTGCTCGCGACGCTGATCCCCGCGGCCGGCGCCGCGCAGCCGCCTTCCCCGTACGCCGGCCAGCAGGCGCGCGACGTGAAGACGCTCTCACCCGCCGAGGTGAAAGGATATCTCACCGGCGAGGGCCTCGGCATGGCGAAAGCCGGCGAGCTCAACCACTACCCCGGCCCGAGGCACGTCCTCGCGCTGGCGCAACCGCTCGGCTTGACGCCGGCGCAGAACCGTCGCATCCTGAACATCGCCGCCACGATGAAAGCGTCCGCCGTGCTCCTGGGCGGCGAGATCGTCGACTCCGAGCGCGCGCTCGACCGCGCGTTCGCGCAGCGCACGATCGACGAGGACGGTCTCCGCGCCGCGACAGCGCGCATCGCCGAGCTGCAAGGCCGCCTCCGCGCCGTCCACTTATCCGCCCACCTCGCGACGCGCGCGGTCCTCACACCGGACCAGATCGCGATCTACGACCACATGCGCGGCTACGCCCCCGGCGCACCCGCCATGCACCACCACGTCTAGCAGCAGGTCTCTCCATCATCCTGAGCCTGTCGAAATGTCATCCTGAGCCTGTCGAAGGATGCGCCGGCGTCGTGTCATCGCTCCCGCATCCGTGGCTCATCGGGTGCCGGCCGTTCAGCCACCACAGATACCCCGCCAAGACCCCGAAGACGAGATTCAGCCAGAACGTGTAGTTGAACGAAAACACCGTCAAGTCGTGCCGCACCGACGGGTTCGGCTTCGGCACCAGGTGCAGCGCGGAGAAGACACCGTCCATGAAGATCGCCGAGAGCACCATCGTCGCGAAGAAGACGCCGAGGATGTACAGCATCATCCGGACGCCGTAGTACCGCCGGTAGGCATCGAGCAGCGGCAGCACGATGAGGTCGGCGTACAGGAACGCGAGCACGCCGCCGAACGAGATCCCGCTGGTCCACAGCACCGCCGCGAGCGGCACGTTGCCGATCGAGCAGACGAAGGAAAGCACGGCGATCACCGGCCCGACGACCGCGTTGCCGACGAGCTGCACGCCGGGCGGCGCACCGTGCAGGAAGAGTGCTTTCCACGCCTGATCGGGGACGAACGCGGCCAACGCCCCGGCGATGACGAACCCGCCGAGCAAATCCTTCCACAGCATCGAAAAGTCCATCGCGAAGTTCTGCGCGATGGCGACCCGCGTCGCGGGGTCGCGCAGCCGCTCGAGGACGCCGCCTCCCTCACCCTCCATCGAGCCGTGATCGTGACCGGTCGCCTCGTCGACGTGCCGCCGCGCTTCTTCGACGAGGTCCTTGGGATAGGTGATCTTCACGAGGACGGTCATGATCGCGACGAGGACCAGCCCGCCGATCCACTCGGCCGCCGTGAACTGCCAACCCATCAGCAGCCACAGGATGATGCCGAGCTCCAGCACGAGGTTCGTCGATGAGAACAGGAAGGCGAGGGACGGTACGAGCGCGGCGCCTTTCTTGAACAGCGTCTTGCTCATCGCCGCGGCGGCGTACGAGCACGAGGACGACGCCGCGCCGAACCCGGTCGCGAGCGCGATCTCGCGGATGCCGTCGCGGCCCAGCGCCCGCTGCATCCGTTCCTTCGAAACCAGCGCCTGCACCGCGCCCGAGAGCGCGAAACCGAGGACGAGGCTCCACCCGACCTGCCAGGCCATCCCGGCGGCGAGCATGAGGGCTTCCCCGATCTTCTCAATCATCGCGAACCATAACCGGCGCCGGGTTGCAGGCTTATGCTATTCCCACCCGTCGGAGAGCCTGGCGTCGCGCCCGGGCCGGGCTAGCGGGTTTCGCTCGCGAAGGCCTCCGGGTCCGGGCGGCGCTGCGACGTCGTCAGGACGATGATCGCCATCACCACGGCGATCGCCAGCGACGAGCTGATGCGGTCGAGGTTGAGCCCGCCGGCGCCGTGCGGCTTCGTCAGGGTATCGCCGAGCGTCGCGCCGAGCGGGCGCGTCAGGACGTACGCCGCCCAGAACAGGATCGCGCCCGGGATCTTCGTGGCGAACCGGGCCAGCGCGACGAGCGCGATCAGCGCGCCGAAGACAAGCGCGCCGCGCTCGAAGCCGAGGCCGGTCGTGGTCGCGGTGAAGTCGCCGAGGGCGGTGCCGAGCGTGTTCGAGACGAGGATCGTCAGCCAGTAGAAGAGCTCGTTCGTTCGGGTCGTGATGCGGTCGACCGCGATCGTTCCGCTCACGGCGCGCCAGATCAGCAGCACCGCGATGACGGCGCAGAACAGCATGACCGACGACTTCACGTACCCCAAGCCGAGCGTGCGGTCGAGATAGTCGGACGTCGTGGTCCCGACGGTCGTCGTTGCGACGACGACCAGCCAGTACGGCAGCGGCCGGTAGCGGCCGGACGACATCTGCGCCCAGAGCGTTGCGGCGAAGAAGCCGAGGAACACGAGCGTGCTGATCGCGTAGCCGAGGTTCAGCGACATCGAGAGCGCATCGCCGCCGGTCTCACCGAGCGTCGTCGCGCAGATCTTGACGATCCAGAACGCGAGCGTCACCTCGGGCACCTTGCTCAGCGCTGCTTTTCCGGCGCTGCGCACGGCCGCCGGCATGGTCGTGACAATGGAAGACATGCGGAGCAGCATACCCGCGAGTCTTGGAAGCCGGGTGGGAAATCACGCGACGAGGGCTCCGTTCAGCAAACCCTAATGATCAAGCACCGATGGCGAAAGACGCGCTCGACGCGCTGCGCGCGGCCGTTCATGCCGATCCCGATCTTGCGTTGCTCCTGCGCCGCACCGATCCGGAAGAATTCTTCACCACGGTCCTTCGCGTCGCGGACGAGCGCGGGCTCGCCGTGACGCACGAAGATGTGCACGAAGCCGTCAGCGCAGGTAGGCAGGCATGGCTGACCCGATGGCTGCGCTAGATGGTCGCGCGCTGCGCGGCTGGACTCCGGTCCGCATCGCGTCGACGGGGAACGCCGTCGACTGGGCGATCGTCGATGGGCCCTTCACGGAGCCCTTCTTCGAGCAGACGGCCGACCGCGCGATGCGCCATCCCTTCAATGCGGTGTTTGCGAGGACCACGCCGCGGTCCGTTCTCGACGACTTCGCGGACGAGCCGGGAGCGGAGCCCGCAGGCTTCGTCTTTCATATGTCGCGGTGCGGCTCGACGTTGATCGCGCAGATGATCGCGCGGCTCGAGTCGGCGCTCGTGCTCTCCGAAGCACAGCCGTTCGACGCCCTGCTGCGCGCCGCCCCGGCTTCGAACGACCGCGACGATGCGCTCCTGCGTTCGCTGCGCGGCGCCGTACGCGCGCTGGCCGCGAACCATCCCGATCGCCGTCCCGTGGTGAAGTTCCATGCGTGGCACGTGCTGCGGCTGCCCGCGCTGGCGCGTGCCTTCCCCGCCGTTCCGTGGGCCTTCGTGTTTCGCGAGCCGCGGGCCGTGCTGCGCTCGCAGGAGCGCGCGCCCGGGGCCGAAGTGAGCGGAGCTCTCGATCCGGCGCACCTCGGCGTCGAGCTCGACGGTACGCTGCAGCCGCTGGACTCTACCGCGCGAGTTCTCGCCGTGTTCTGCGAGGCGGCGCTGCGGCACGCGGCGATCGGGCGCGCCCTGTTCCTCGACTACGAGACGCTCCCCGAGGCGGTGTTCTCGCGCCTGTTGCCGTTCTTCGGGCTCGCCGTTTCGCCGGCGGAGCGGGACACGATCCGCGAAGTCGCTGCGCGCGATCCGAAGCGCGACGGCGGCTTCTCCGCGGAGGCGTTTCCCAAGGCCGATCGCCGTATCGACGAGCTCGCCTCGCGGTGGCTCGACGCCCCGTACGCGGCGCTGCGCGCTCGCGCGACGGCCGGCGTGTAGCGCTTAGACACCGAGCAGCTCGCGCAGCGTTTGCGCATTGCGCGGCGCGTATGCGTTCTGGTCGTTGTTGAAGTACACGAACGTCGCGTCGACGTTCGGCGCGAGCCGGCGGATCGTCGCCGCCCACTCTTCCAGCCGCGCGCGCCGGTACGATCCCGCGTAGGCGCGCACGGGGCCGTGCAGCCGCACGTAGAGGACGGGGCCGGTGAGGATGACCGGCGCGATGCTGCCGCGCAGATCGTGCAGGCACAGCGAGATCCCGCGTTCGCGCAGCAGCGCGTAGACGGGCTCGGCGTACCACGACGGTTCGCGGAACTCCACGACGTAGCGGTGGTGCGGCGGGAGCGTGTCGAGGAAGCCGCGCAGCGCGTCGTCGTCGCGCGCGAAGAACGGCGGAAACTGGGCGAGGAGGTTCGCGATGTGCGGTTCGAGCGGCGCGACCGCGCGCATGTAGTTCTCGACGAAGACCCGCGGCTCGCCCGGCCGCTTCCGGTGCGTGATGAGCCTGCTCAGCTTCACCGTATACAGGAAACCGGGCGGGACCGCCGACCACCGCACGAGATCGTGCTCCTTCGGCAGCCGGTACGTGGTGACGTTCAGCTCGACGGTCGGGAACCGCTCGGCGTAGTACGCCAGCCACTCGCGCTGCGGCAGCTTCGGAGGATAGAAGCGCCCGCGCCAGTCGCGGTACGTCCAGCCGCTCGTCCCGATGAGGATCGGTCCCACGGCTGGTTCTGTACCCACGGGCCTGCGATCTCGTGAAACTAGGGCTTGTACGAAACCGCCAGCGGGATCGTGGAGAGGGACTGAAATCCCGTCTGCTGCGGGCTGTTGGGGAACTGGTTGCCGTTCGGGTCGAAGCACGTGCACGGCTTGGCAAGCGGCTTCGTGACGTCGTAGATGTACAGTCCCTGCTTGCCGGCCCCGTTCGCCTCGAGCGAGACGAGTAGCTTTGTCCCGGTGATCCAGCGGAGCGCGTGCACGATGGTGGTATCTCCGTAGACGAACGTGCTGCCGCCGGCGATCGTCGTGCCGTCGTACGGGATCGGGCCGCCGACCGGGTTGCGGTTCGCGCTGTTGTCGTACACCTGGACCTCAGGTAAGCCGCTGTTCGTGATACCGCCGACGGCGATGTATCCGCTCGACGAAGCCGCGACGACGCTCCCCTTCATGTTGCTATGGCCGCTGGCGGTGTTCGGCGGGCATCCCGCGTACGCGGCGCCTCCTCCGACGAAGCCGAGGCATCCCGTGTCCTGGATGACCATCTGCTTGAGCTTGGTGCCGGTCGCCGAGAAAAAGGTGAGATAGAACGTATGAGGAGGGTTGATGCTGTTGTCGTTGCCGTTCGCAGCGACGATCTGACCGCCGGCCGAGTCGAACCCGAGAACCGGATCGATCATGTTGGCGTCGTCGATCTGCTGGGTCGTTCCGTCGGGGTGCTTGATCACGATATGAGACGTCGTACTTCCGTTCGTGATCGAGACGGCGTAGCTTCCGGCGGGATTCTGGGCGCTCGTCGGAAGTGCGACGATGCTGTGTACGCCTAGCCCCGTGTAATCGCTGTTCGTGATGGTGCGCGCCGGCGCGGCGGCGGCATAGGTGCTTCCCAGCACGAATTCTTGGACGTGGACGGCGGAAGACCCCGGAACGTTGCCGACCGCGACGCTTCCGTCGGTCCCGAGCGCGACGAAGGCCGGGTCGTTCATGTTGTTCGTGAGGACCGTCGCGGCGTTCGCACCGGTCGCGATCGCACCGGCCGGAACGCACGCGAAGTTCCCGAAGTCGGGGCTTCCGGCGCCGCCGTTCGCGATCAGCAGATCGCCGTTCGTATCGAAGACCAGGTCCTGCGGGAAGTCCACGTCGTTGCTCAAGTTCGGCAGCGGCGACGTCGAGTAGGGCGTGAGGGAATCGTTCGCCGTGTTGATCGTGAAGAGATCGATCTTCCCGAGCGACGGAGACTGCTCGATCGCCGCCAAGAAGCTCGCGGGCGGCGCCGTTGCGCTCTGAAACGTAAAGCCCATCGACGTGCTGAACGACAGGCCGTCGGATGCCCCGTTCGAGTTCGCCGGCGTCGCGGTCACCGTCACGGCCGCGTTGCCGGTGCCGGCCGTCTGCTTCAGCGTGAACGTCTGCAACGCTTGACTGACCTTCACGTTCAGGTGCGTCGTGGCGTCGGTGTACCCGGCGGTGTTGTTGTCGTCGGTATGGCCGTTGACGGTGAGGAGCGGGAGCCCGGGTCCGACGATCGTCTTGCCCGCGAGGTCCGTGTACGCCGCGTCGAAGGTGATCGGGGTGATCCCGACCGTTCCGACGGGGTCGCCGTTGGCGACGGTGAACGACCCGGCGCAGAACCCGGAGGTGGCGCTGACCGTCATCACGTTTACGTTCGCGTCGAACTTGACATTGAATGCATTCGCCGTTGCCGTGACGACGGTCAGGGTCTGCACCTGTTCCGAGAGGATATGGCTCGCGCCCGTGCCGGTGCCCGTCGTGTCGTCGTACGTGGTGAACGTGAAGGTGTCGCTGCCGGGCGGCACGTGAAGGGTGACCGTACACGTCCACGGACCGCTTCCGGTGCACGGCGCGCCGGGCGAGCTGCCGGTGCCGTTCGTCACTTGCGTGAGAACGTTGAACTGCGCGCCCGGCGAGGCGATCCGGGTACTGGTGGTCATCGCAACCCGCACGGACTTCGTCCCCGCGGAGATGTACGCGGGACGCCGCGCCTTCGAGCTCGTCGCCGGCTTCGGGATCGTGATCGCGAACGTCGCCGGGACGAGCTGGTCGGACGGTATGATCGCCTTCGGCGGATCGGCCGTCGACGGCAGCGTGCCGTGCGAGCCGCGCCCGC
>DASWSC010000211.1:0-11625 GCA_036402855.1 Candidatus Elarobacter sp.
GGGCGAGCGCGTGAGCGCCTCCGCGTTGAGGGTGACGTCGGTGCCGGAACCGCGCACCGGCGGGCGCGACGTGACCGAGGTGCGGCCGATCTCACGGAGCTGTGAGAGCGCGACGGTGACGTTGGCGCCCGCGCCCGCGACGTCGATGCGCAGCGCGCCGCGGCCTTGCGGCGCGACGACGTCGAGGTCGTAGGTCCCGATCGGCACGGCGGTGAGGGTGAACGTGCCGCGCGCGCCGGTGCGCGCGTGCAGCGTGAGATTCGATCCGGTTGCGGTGACGTCCGCGCCCGGAACGGGCTCACCGGAGGCGGTGACCGTACCGGTGATGGTCGCGGTGCCGGCTTGCGCCAGCGCGCCGGAGGTTCCGGCGAGGACGAGGCTGAGAGTGAGGGCGAGCGCACGGAGCGCCGCGCCGGGCAGATGACGGCTGGACATGATTCCCTTCGCTGACTGTGACGTGAACCGAGCCGCGCTAGGGGCGCGGCGGGACGTGGTCGGTCCACCGGCGCGTGGAGGCGCCGCGGCGGATCAGGCAGCGATCGGCGGAGGCCGGTTCGGGACGAAGAGCCGGTAGGGAACGGTGGCGCGCAGCGGGCGAACCGCCCGCCGGCGGACGGCGCCGCGCGGAGCGGCGGGCGCCACGGTCGCGAGCAACGCGACGAGCACGGCGACGACGCGGTCGCGCGTCGCCCGGAAGAGGAACGCGGAGACGAGCAGGGCGACCAGCCCGCACAGGAGCGCGACGGCGAGCCGCTCGGGGTCGAGCGAGGCGCCCTCCGCGAGGAAGAGCAGGGCGGCCAGCGCGGCTTGGACGGCGGCGCCGAACACGGCGACGGCCGGTCCGACCGGCCCGAGCGCGGCCCGGACGAGGGCGAGGCGGCGCCGGCGCTCGCCGGCCGGCCCGACGGCCCCGAGCGACACGGCGACCCCGGCCAGCAGGCCGAGCGCGGTGACGAGCATGACGATGTGCGCCGGGGTATCCCAGGCGAACGTCCGGGTTCCGGCCGCGTGAACGACGCCGTGGACGAGCACGGCTGCGGAGTACGTCAGCGCGGCCCAGAGGCCGAAGGCCGCGCGACGCCGAGGCGACATGGTACCCGCATTTTCCGGCCGCGGCCGGGGCCGCCCTTTCGGGAAAGTGCCTGGTTCCGGACTAGCCGAGACCGCCGGCCTGCGCAGAGGGCCGGTGAGCCGGAGCGAGAGGTCCCCGCCCGGCCGGTCCGAAGCATCGTCCCCCCTCCCCCCGTCCACCCAGAGAAAGCCATGAACACCGCGTCGCCGTTCGAGTCCGCCGACACCGTCAACCGGGTGGTAGCGCTGCTGCTCCGCTTCCCGGAGCTGCACAGCGTGCGCTCGAGCCCGGCCGACGCGACGCTGACGCTCTCGTTCGCGGTGCGCGAGCGGCTCGACCGCGCGAAGGGGCCGGTCCTCACCGAGCAGGTCAACGATCACGTCCGCGCGTTTCTCGACCTCCGCGGGGAAGAGCCGCTCAAGCTCGGCGTCGCCGTCGAGCGCGACCTGGCGTTCAGCTTCGTGCACGTCACGCGCGACGCCGCGTCGTTCTCGCGCGAGGAGCTCTACCTGCTGGTCGCGCTCTTCGCCGACGTCTTCGGCGCCCGGCTCGTGCGCGACGGCGAGAACACGGCGCAGGCCGACGACGACCCGGCGGCGCGGGACGAGGCGGTCGACGTCGCGCTCGACGCGCTGCGCGATCCGGCGCAGCGCCAGCGGCTCGTCGGCTTCCGGGAGGAGCAACGCGTGCTCGTCTACTTCGTGCACGCCCGCAAACGCGCGAAAGCCAGGGCCAGATCGTAGCACCGAGCACCGTTACCGTCCTCGTCGTCGGCGACGTCATGGGTTCGCCGGGTCGCGAGGTTCTGAAGAAGCATCTCGCGCTCGCGCGGGAGCAGCACCACGTCGACGCGGTGATCGCCAACGGCGAGAACGCGGCGGGCGGGTTCGGCTTGACCGTGCAGACCGCGGACGACATGTTCGGCGCCGGCGTGGACTTCATCACCAGCGGCAACCACATCTGGGACAAGCGCGAGTTCCGCCCGGTCCTCGACGAGTCCGACCGCATCTTGCGCCCGGCGAACTACCCGCCCGCGCTGCCGGGTCGCGGCGCCGGGACGTTCGATGCGGCGAACGGCGTGCGGATCGGCGTGCTCAACCTGATGGGACGCGTTTTCATGCCGCCGGTCGACGACCCGTTCCGGGTCGGCCGGCAGCTCGTCGACGACCTCCGCGAGGTGACGCCGGTCATCGTCGTCGACGTCCACGCCGAGGCGACCTCGGAGAAGATGGCGCTGGCGCGCTACCTCGACGGTTCGGTCTCCTTGCTCTACGGGACGCACACGCACGTCCAGACCTCCGACGAGCAGATTCTCGGGGGCGGGACCGCCTATCTGACCGATGTCGGGATGACGGGGCCGTCGGAGGGTGTGATCGGGATGGAATCCGGGCCGGTCCTGGAGCGTTTCACGAACGCAGTCTCCGAGCGCTTCGCCGTCCAGAAAACGGGTACACGACAATTTTGCGCGGCAGTTGCGACGCTCGACGTCGCCACCGGACGTGCGCTCGACATCAAACGCATTAATCTTCGAGGCTTAGCATGATCGAGCCACAGAGAACACCCGCATCGGGCGTTCTCAAAGTGTCTGCTCAGTCGAACCCCAACTCCGTCGCCGGCGCGCTGGCCGGCGTCCTCCGCGAAAAACCCACCGCCGAGCTCCAAGCGATCGGAGCCGGAGCGACCAACCAGGCTGTGAAAGCGATCGCGATCGCGCGCTCGTACCTTCGCGACAGCGGGGTCGACCTCGTCTGCGTCCCGGAGTTCACCGACGTCGAGATCGAGGGCAACGTGCGCACCGCGATCCGCTTGCTGGTGGAGCGGCGGGGCGGCTAGCCATCACCGTCGACTTCCACTCCCACACGCTCGAGAGCGACGGGACGCTCGCGCCCGCGGAGCTGGTCGACCAGATGCGCGCGCGCGGCGTCTCGTGGTTCTCGATCACCGACCACGACACGGTGCGCGCGTACGAGCGGGTCGACGCCCCGGGGCAGCACGTGGTGACGGGGATCGAGATCAACACGACGTGGGACGGGAGCGAGGTGCACATCCTCGGGTACCGCGTCCCGACCGGCCCGTCGGCGCTCGGCGACGTGATCGCGCACAATCGCGACCACCGCCGCGCGCGCATCGATACGATGGTCGCCGGCCTGAACCGTGCGGGCTACCCGATCACCGTCGAGCAGGTGCTCGCGGAATCCGGCGGCGGTCATGCGCTCGGGCGCCCGCATGTCGCGAAGGCACTCGTGCGCGCCGGCATGATCCCCGACGTGAAAGCCGCGTTCGACCGGCTGCTCTCGCGCGGAATGCCGGGCTACGCGCCGTCTCACCACATCACTCCGCTCGAGGCGATCGAGGTCGTGCGGCGCAGCGGCGGCGTGCCGGTGCTCGCCCACCCGGGACGGCTCAAGGATCAGACGATCCTCGATGAGCTGGCCGAGCGCGGCCTCGCCGGGCTCGAGGTGTTCTACCCGACCCACACCGCCCAGCAGCGAGCGCACTACCGCGCCAAGGCGAGCCGCTACGGCCTCGTGATGAGCGGCGGGTCGGACTTCCACGACGCGCGCTGGAACGCGAGCGGCGTCGGGGTCGACGTCGACGAGGCGGACATCCGTCCGTTCCTCGATCTGGTCGCCTAGCGCCGTTCGGCCGGCGAGTACAGACCTCTCCGCACGCATTCCACGGCGAGCTCTTCGCGGCTCGTGACCTCGAAGATCTCGAACAGGCGCGCGACGAGATTCCGGATCGTGTGCAAGGAGCGCTTGCGAAGCCGCGCGATCTCGGGATTCGACTTCCCCTGGCAGATCAGCATCAGCACTTCGCGCTGAACGGTGGTGAGGCGCCGGGCGCTCTGCCGCGCCGCTTCGACGCGCTGCCGAAGGAACGAGCGCGGCGACAGGTCGTTCGTCGCGTGCGCCATGTACGCGGCGTACGTAGCCTCGCCGGTGAGCGCCCACAGCCGTTCCGCCGTCATGACCGCGCGCCGCACGTAGCCGCGGTCGCGGTACGCGCCGAAGACGGCGCGGTAGCGTCGCAGCGCGCCTGCCCGGTCGCCCGCCGCTTCGAGGACGAGCCCTTCGACCAGCGCGTGGTAGACGTCGCCGAGGGCCGATTGCTTCATCAGGCGCAGCGGCGACATCGGCGCGAGCCCTTCGAACAGCCGCACGAGCGGCTCGGCATCACGCGGGCGTACCGAGATCAGCTCTTCGGCGACGATCAGCGGGACGACCTGATCGTCGCCCGCGAGCGCGGTCGCGTCGAGCCCGGCGAACAGCTCGGCTGCCGAGTCGACGTGATCGCGGTGCGCGTTCGCCTCGCCGGTGCTGCGTGCCACCCACGCGCGGCGACATCGCCCTTGGACGATCAGCGGCGCGCTCGGCGCGGTCTGCTCGGCGAGCCGTGCTTCGCGGGCGCCTTCGAGCGCGTCGCCTTCCACGTCGATCTGGTAGCCCGCCGCGCAGTACGCGATGTAGAACCGCATCGGCGCGAGCGCCGGGTACGACCAGTCGATGCGCGCCCGGCGCTCGGCGACGAACGCCCACGTCCGCGGGTCGAGCCGCTCGAACGCGAGGTGCGCCAGCGCGCGCGTGCAGTTCGCTTCGAAGAAGCGGTCCTGGTGCCGGCATGCGTCGAGCAGCGCCAGCGCGCGCATGAACAGCGTCACCGCCTCGCCGCACTCACCGCGCGCCGACGCGACCCACGCGCGGAATTGCACGGCGCGCGCCGAGACCAGATCCGCGTCTTCGGCGACCGTTTGCAGCACCGCGTCGGCGGCGTCGAAGTCGCGGAGCGTGTAGTGCGCCAAACCGACGTTCATCGTCACCTCGGCGACGATCGTCGGGTGCGCCCCCACCGCGCTCGCGCGCTGCTGCGCCTCGCGGAGCACGCGCAGTCCCTCCGCGGCGTTGCCCGATCGTACGTGCGCTTCTCCGCACAGCATCAGCGCCGTGATCGCCTCGTCGGAATCGTGCGGTGCCGGCGGCGTGCGGCGGAGCGTCTCCAGCGCCTCGAGCGGGCGCAGCAGCCGCATGAGCGCGCGCGCGCGCAGAAACGCGACGTGCGTCTGCGTGCCGAGGTTGGGCGCGCGCACGCCTTCGCACAGCTCGAGACAGCGGTCGAAATCGCCGGCGAACCAGAGGCTCATCGCGTCGTCGACGGTCACCCGTCGCGCGGCGCGCTTTCGAATTGGGACTGCCGAGGCAACCTCCTTGCCAACGCAAAAGGCGCGTCCCGTCCACAACGCCTTTCGGACACCCGGCCGGCGAACCGTTCGCGGGGCGCGACTGATTTCCGCCACTCGGGCTACCGGAGTCGTTGTGCCGCTCGCGAAGGGCGGCGGCGTCATTCCGGGTAGAAACGGTCCATGACCGACGATGAAGTCCGACCGTGGGTCGGCAAGCCCGTTCGCCTGACGCTCGACGACGGGCAAGTCCTGGCCGGGACGCTGCACGCCGACGAGGCTGACGGCCATGGCCATACGCACTATGCCGTCGTCTCGGACGCCGTGCGAGAGGGCGCCGAGCAGGTGACCGAGCTGATCCACGGCGCCGGTCGTATCACCACGATCGAGGACGCGTCCGACGATCCGGCGGCCGTCGAATGACCGACGATCTCGGACTCCTCGCGGCGCGTCTCGCCCTCGGTCTGAGCTACGCCGCGCACGGCACGCAAAAGGCGTTCGGATGGTTCGAGGGTCCCGGCCCGGAAGGTGCGGCGGGCTTCATGGAGAGCCTCGGCTTCAAGCCGGGGAAGCAGTACGCGACGGTCGCCTCAGACGGCGAGATCGTCGCGGGACTCCTGATCGCGCTCGGCCTCGGCGGTCCGGTCGGTCCGGCGATCCTGCTCTCGGGGATGATCGTCGCGCAGAATACCGTGCACCGTCCCAACGGCTTCTTCGCGGCGAAGAACGGCATCGAAGTCGGCGTCCTGTACTCGGCGGGCGCGCTCGCGCTGGCGTCCTCGGGGTACGGCGCGATCTCGTTCGACCGCGCGCTGGGGCTGGAGGGAAAGCTTCGGCATCCGTTCTTCACGGCGCTGGCGCTGGCCGCCGCAATTGCGTCCGGCTATGCGGTCCTCGGTCAGCGCGACACCGGCCCCGCCGAAGGAACCCTCGCGACCCCGACGATCAAGGGCGTCGAGCGCAACGGCGAGACCGCCGGGCCGGCTCCCTCGCACGCCGGAACGTAGCGCCGGGCCTCACGGCAGCCGAGGCAGCAGCCGCTCGAACGTGCCGTGCGCCAGCGCGGCGATCGCGGCGGCGCGCTGCTCCTGCGCCTGGACGAGCACGTCGTCCTTGAGATAGCGGTGGTTGATGCGCACGTTCGCGATCGACGCCGCGAGCGCGGCCCGGAAGAAGTGCAGCGCGCACTCGACGTCGCTCGCCAGGTGCACGTTCCCGAGCGCGTCGGCACGCGCCGCCAACTCGATTCCTTCGGCGCAGAGACCGGAGGCGGCGAGCGGCGCCTCGGCCGCTCCGGCCAGCGCCCGCTGGAGCGCCGAGGTGCGGGCCTCTTTCTCGACGGCGGTCGCTTTGGGGAGCGCCGAGGCGGCGACGACGGCCGCGTACGCGCTTTCGTCGAGCTCCTGGGCGGCGCGAAACCGCTCGCGTAGCGCGTCGGCGGCACTCGTGATGGCGTGCGCTTCGCCGTGCAGCCCGGCGTAGCGCGCGTTGCCGGCGGTGATGCGAGCGACCATCGCGCACAGCGCCGCGCCGAGCGCGCCGACCAAGGTCGCAGCCGAGCCTCCGCCGGGGGTGGGATCGGCCGACGCCAAGCGGTCGAGGTATGCATCGATTCCGTTCACAGGGCGGTCTACCAGGCAAGAACCCCCGACGCCTCGCGGCGAAGAGGGTCCGGTCGCGCCGTTAGAGCTGGTTTCAACAAGCACGGCGTGTTTGACAACACCAGGCGCTCCGCAGCCGCGGAGCACCGTTCAGCCAGAAAGTTCAAACACACGTGCAGACCCTAGAGAAAGTTCGCGGGGACGTGAAGGACCTCGCGCTCGCCGATGCCGGGAAAGCGCGCATCGAGTGGGCGGCGAGCTTCATGCCCGTGCTCGCGCAGATTCGCGACCGGTTCGCGAAGACGAAGCCGCTCGCCGGCGTGCGGATCGGGGCGTGCCTCCACGTCACCACCGAGACGGCGAACCTCATGCTGGCGCTGAAGGCCGGCGGCGCAGAGATCGCGCTCTGCGCCTCGAACCCGCTCTCGACGCAGGACGACGTCGCCGCCGCGCTCTGCGCGCACTACGAGGTTCCGACCTACGCCATCAAGGGTGAGGACGAGAAAACCTACTACAGCCACATCGAGTCGGTGATCGCCTCGAAGCCGCACATGTCGATGGACGACGGCTGCGACCTCGTGACGACGATCTACACCAAGCACAACGCGCTGCTCAAAGAGATGATCGGCGGCTGCGAGGAGACGACGACCGGCGTGATCCGCCTCCACGCGATGGAGAAGGACGGCGTGCTGCCGTACCCCGTCATCGCGGTCAACGACGCGCTCACGAAGCACATGTTCGACAACCGCTACGGCACCGGCCAGTCGACGCTCGACGGCGTCATCCGCGCGACCAACGTGCTGATCGCCGGCTCGACGGTCGTCGTCGTCGGCTACGGCTGGTGCGGGCGCGGCGTCGCCTCGCGCGCCAAGGGGCTCGGCGCGCACGTCGTGGTCACCGAGATCGACCCGCGCAAGGCGCTCGAAGCCGCGATGGACGGCTTCCAGGTGCTGCCGATGGCCGACGCCGCGAAGATCGGCGACGTCTTCATCACCGTGACGGGCAACTATCACGTGATCCGCAAGGAGCACTTCGAGGTGATGAAGGACGGCGCGATCGTCTGCAACTCGGGTCACTTCAACGACGAGCTCGACCTGGAGTCGCTCGAAGGGCTCTCGAGCGGGACGACGCGGCCGCGCGAGTTCGTCCAAGCCTACGCGCTGCGCAGCGGCAAGACCGTGCGCGTGCTGGGCGAGGGACGCCTGATCAACCTCGCCGCCGGCGAAGGTCACCCGGCCGCGGTCATGGACATGTCGTTCGCGAACCAGGCCATGGCCGCGGCGTACCTGGCCCAGAACTACAAGACCCTCGAGAAGAAGGTCTACTCGGTGCCGGACCACATCGACGAAGAGGTCGCGCAGCTCAAGCTCGCGGCGTTCGGCATCGCGATCGACACCCCGACGCCGGAGCAGGTCAAGTACATGGCCTCGTGGTCGGAAGGCACCTGATGGCCTACCGTCGTCTGTTCACCTCGGAGTCGGTGACGGAGGGACATCCCGACAAGCTCGCCGACCAGATCTCCGACGCCGTGCTCGACGCGATCATGGCGAAGGACCCGCAGGGCCGGGTCGCCTGCGAGACGTTCGCGATCACCGGCCAGATCCACATCGCGGGCGAGATCACGACGTCGACCTACGTCGACATCCCGCGCATCGTCCGCGAGACGATCCGGGAAGTCGGCTACGACAAGTCCGCCGTCGGCTTCGACTACGAAACGTGCGGCGTCTCGGTCTCGGTCGACGAGCAGTCGCCCGACATCGCGATGGGCGTCGACAAGTCCCTCGAGGTCAAGGAGACCGGGGAGCGCGATCCGTTCGAGCTCACCGGCGCCGGCGACCAGGGGATGATGTTCGGGTTCGCGTGCCGCGAGACGCAGCAGCTCATGCCGCTGCCGATCACGCTCGCGCACGACCTGACGCGGCTCCTCGCCGCGAAGCGGAAGAACGGGGACATCAAGTACCTTCGCCCCGACGGCAAGTCGCAGGTGACGGTCGAGTACGACGGGCACAAGCCCGTCCGCGTCGAGGCGGTCGTCATCTCGACGCAGCACGACGACGACATCCCGCTCGATCTGATCCGCCGCGAAGTCACCGAGCAGATCATCGATGCGGTGATCCCGCGCGGGCTGCGCGACCAGCACCTCAAGATCTACGTCAACCCGACGGGCCGGTTCGTGATCGGCGGGCCGAAGGGCGACGCCGGGCTGACCGGGCGCAAGATCATCGCCGACACGTACGGCGGGATGGCGCGCCACGGCGGCGGCGCGTTCTCGGGGAAGGACCCGACCAAAGTTGACCGCTCGGCCGCGTACGCGGCGCGGTACGTGGCGAAGAACGTCGTCGCGGCCGGGCTCGCGGAGCGCTGCGAGATCCAAGTCGCGTACGCGATCGGCGTCGCGCACCCGGTCAGCGTCCTGGTCGAGACGTTCGGGACGAGCAAGATCGACGAAGAGAAGATCGCCGAGCTCGTCAAGGCGCACTTCGATCTGCGCCCGGCCGCGATCATCCACAACCTCGACCTGCGGCGCCCGATCTACCAGCAGACCGCATCGTACGGCCACTTCGGCCGGCCGGAGCTCGACCTGCCCTGGGAGCGGATCGACAAGGCGGAAGCGCTGCGCGCCGACTCCGGCCTGCGAGGCGAGGTCGACCGGGAGTTGGCGCCGCTCACGGCCTAGGCACGGTATCCGACATTTGGCCAAGCGAGGCGCCGGTGGAAACCGGCGCCTCTTTGCGCTTCGGAGGGAACACCCGCGTCGTGGCATGCGTTACCCGAATAACTACGCCATGAGGTATCCGATGCTCCGCAAGACACTCCAAGCGCTGGCTGTCGCCGCGATCGCGGCCCTGCCGCTCGCGGCGTCCGCCCAGTACAACGGCCAATACGGAAACGGCGACACGCTGCTTCCGTCGCAAACCGTGATCTCCGGCACCCTCGAGCAGAACATCACCAGCCGCACCGCGCAGGTCGGCGACCCGTTCGTGCTCGACGTGCAGCCGCCGTTCCCGATGGACGACGGGCGCTATCAGGGTGCGAAGGTGTACGGTCATGTCGCCACGGTGCAGCGTGCCGGCGGTATGCACAAGGGCGGCGTCTCGCTCGCGTTCGACCGTCTCACGCTGACGGACGGCACGACGGCAGCGCTCCAGGGCCAGGTGCTCTCGTTCGACGCGCAGGGCAACAAGTCGAACTCGACCGCGAAAACGATCGTCGGCGGCGTCGTCGGCCAGATCGTCGGCAACTACATCGGGAAGCACATCGGCACGGACGTCGGCGGTGCGGTCGGCGCGGTCGGCGGCGCGATCCTGGCCGCCAACACCGGCCAGAACATCACGGTGCCGCAGGGCTCCAGCGTCTCGATGAAGACGACGGCCCCCGCGATGGTGCTCTCGCGCCGTCAGGCCGGCTACCCGAACGGCGGCGGCTACAACAACGGCCCGTACAACGGTCCCGCGACGCCCTACCCGACCCCGTACCACTGATCGTTCGTCCTACCGCGCGAGCGACGAGAACGATGAGAGGCACCGCTACGGCGGTGCCTCTCTTTTCGTGTTACGCGCTTCGGCGGTGAGGACGCGGCGCGGAAACGCGACTCGTTCCGCACCGAGCCAGCCCGCCATCGCGCCCAGCTCCTCGCGCAGCGCCGGCTCGACCGCGGCGCGCGCCGCGTGCGGCTCGAGATGGACGGCATGCGCGCGCAGCACGCCGGCTTGGCGGTCGTGCTTGAGGTCGACGCGCGCGACGAGCCGGTCGCCGAGGAGAAACGGCAGGACGTAGTAGCCGTGGACGCGCTTGTGCTGCGGCGTGTAGATCTCCAGCCGGAAGTCGAAATCGAACAGCTCGCGGTTGCGGGCGCGCTCCCAGACCAGCGAGTCGAACGGCGAGAGCAGCGCCTGCGCTTCGATCCGGCGCGGCAGGCGCGCGCCGCGCGCGAGGTACCGGTCTCCGCGCAGCCCGTGAACCTGCACGCGCTGCAGCTCGCCCGCGTCGGTGAGCTCCTCGACGCGCGCGCGCGCGCCGGCGAGATCGAGCCGGAAATAGTCGCGCAGGTCCCGCTCGCTCGCGATGCCGTGGCAGCGCGCCGCGATCCGGATCAATTCGCGCTGCGCGTCCTCCTCGGTCGGCGTCGGCGCATCGATCACCGCGCGCGGCAGGACGCGCTCGGGCAGGTCGTACACGCGCTCGAAGCCTTTGCGGTACGCCGTGGTGATCTCGCCGCACCAGAACAACGCCTCGAGTCCGATCTTCACGTCGCTCCAGCCCCACCACGAGCCCTTGCCGCGCGCCCCCTCGAACCCGCTCGCCGCGATCGGGCCCCGTTCCGCGACGACCTCTCGCAAGCGCTTCAGCACGCCGGGCTCGTGTTGGATGATCTGCGAGATCCGGCCCCAGGTGTCGAGGCCGCGCCGCGCGCGCTCCATCCGCCAGCGCAGGAACGGCTGCAGCTCGACCGGGATCAGCGACGCCTCGTGTCCCCAGTACTCGAACAGGAACCGGTCCCGGCCGTACGCGGCACGCTCCAGGACCTCGCGGTCGTACGGACCGAGCCGCGAGAACGTGGGCAGGTAGTGCGAGCGCGCCAGCACGTTCACGCTGTCGATCTGGATGAGACCGGTGCGCGAAAAGACACGCCGCAGCAGCCGCCGGTCGACCGCGCCGCGCGGGGCCGGATCGGCGAAGCCTTGCGCGGCGAGCGCGATCCGCCGCGCCTCCGCGACCGAGATCTCCGAGCTCACGGAATCCGCGCTTCGAGCCGGCGTCCGCGCTCGGCGGCT
>DASWSC010000212.1:0-31268 GCA_036402855.1 Candidatus Elarobacter sp.
GACGCCGTAGACCCACGCGTCGCGGTGCGCGCCGAGCATCACGCTGTACGCCGGCTCGGTGCCGCGGAGCGTCGCGACGGTGTTCCACAGCGTCGAGGGCGTGCGGTTCATCGCGACCGCGAGGTGGACCAGCGCCGGGCCTTTGCCGAGCGGATACGGGGCGTCGAGCGAACCGCTCCAGCCGGCCGGGCCGTTCGCGCCGCGTAAGGCCCGCAGCAGCATCCGCGCGTTGACCCCGCTGATCGGAAGCACGGGGATGCGGACGTGTTCGCCGACCGAGCCGCGCTGCACCGAGGTGACCGGCCGCCACGGGCCGTTCGGGATCGCCGCTCCCTTCGCGAAGCCGTCGTCCGCGGGATCGCTGTAGAAGATGACGCCGGCGGCGCCGGCCTCCTGTGCGTTCTGCGCGAGCAGCCCGCGAAACGCGCCGCCGTAGCGGATCAGCACGACCGCGCCGCGCACCTCGACGCCGGCGTTGCGCAGCGTCGCGAAATCGGCCGGCATCCCGCGATGCGCGTAGACGAGCGGCGCGGTGACGTCGCCGTCGCCCGAGCCGGCGTTGAACGGCAGCCCGACGGCGGGATCGAGCGTCGGCGGATCGCTCGGTTCGCCGGCCTCGCGCAGGTCGAGACCGGCGGGCGTCCCGCGCGCGCGGTGCGCGCCGTTGCGCGGCACGTAGACGCGCCCGTCGGCGTAGAGCTCGAGGACGAGCTTTCGCGGCGTGTCGACGACGGTCCGGAACGCCTCGATCCGGGCGTCGAAGCCGTACTCGCGCAAGCGGTCGCGGGTGTACTCGGCGAGCGCGAGGTCGGCCGGCGTCCCGGCGTAGTGCGGGCGCGCGCCGATCACCGCCGCGTGGTCGAGCGCGCCTTGCGCGCTGGGGAGGTCGAGGAAACGCGCTTCGTCGGAGCGCTCCCGCCCGCTCGACGCGGGCGTGAAGCCGAGCAGCGGGGCAGGCGGCGAGACCGCGAGCAGCAGCGCCGCGGCCAACACCCGGCTCAGCAGACCCAGCGCTCGCACGCCGATCCGGTTGAACGCACTCTTTGCAATCGCCTCCCCTGTGGCTAAGGAACGCGCTCCGGTCCGCCGAACACCCGGAGACGATGACCGGCGGCGTGCTCAATATGTACGTGTTCATTTTCGCATTTGCGGCGGCGTTTTTGCTCGCGCAGAAACGGCCGATGCTGGCGCTCTCGACGCGCATTCTGCTCGCCGTCCTGCTCGGGCTCGCGCTCGGTTACGCCGCCGCGGTCGACCAGTGGTACCGCGGCTACCTCGGCGTCGCGACGCTGGTCGCGAACGTGCTGTTCATCGCCTTCGCGGCGATCGACTTCCACGGCTGGCAGAAGAAGCGCCTCGAAGAACGCAGCTAGGCCGCGGTCACCTCGAAGACGATCGGCGGCTGAACCGGCGCGTAGTTCAGGTCGCAGACCGACGCGTTGACGTAGAGCCGGTGCGCGTCGCGGTGCGTTCCGTAGCCCTCGTGAATGTGGCCGAACAGATGCGCCCGGATCCGCGGGCGTGACGCCAGCGCCTCGAGCAGATGCGGGCAGCCCGCGTGCTCGCGCCGGGGCAGCGTCGCGTCGAGAATCCCGCGCGGCGGGCCGTGCGTGATCAGGACGTCCGTGTCGGCGGGGATGCGCGCCCATGTCTCGCGCGCCGCGACGCCGCCGTCGTCGCGCGGAAAGTTGAACGCCCAGTCGTAGAACCACGGCTGCCACGGGGAGCCGTAGATGCGCAGGCCGCCGATCTCGGCCGCCTCGTCGACCAGCCAGGTGATCCCGCGCGCCGCGAAGAGCGCACGGGTCTCGCCGGGATCGTTTTCCGCGCCGAAGTCGTGATTGCCCGGGATCGCAACGACCGCTTCGAAGCGCTCGCGCAGCATCCCGAGCCAGTGCGCCGCGCGGGCCAGCTCGGGGCTCGTCCCCTTCATCGTGAGGTCGCCCGCGTGCAGCAGCACGTCGCCGTCGGGGATCGTCACGCCGTCGGCAAGGTTGTGCGTGTCGGAGATCGCGACGATCGTCACGGCACGGGGCGCGGCCGCCCCAGCGCGCCGAGCAGCGCCGCGCTTTCGCGCTCGAGGCGTTGCTCGAACACTTTCGGGTGGGTGAGGTAGAAGACGCACATCGCCTCGACCAGGAAGCGGTGCCGCGCCGCCCCGGCGAGCGTGCGCACGCGTTCGAGCGTCGCGGTGACCAGCGCGCGCAGCTTCGCGACCGCTTCGGCCGGCGAGGCGTAGCACGCGACGAAGTTCAGCTCGCCGTGCTCGCGGTCTTCCGCCTGATCGATGAAGTAGTCGAGCAGGATGTGGATCGCCGAGACGCCCGGGAAGTAGGCCGCGACCGTCGCCTCGATCTCGCCGCGCTCGAGCCGTTCGCGCGAGGCGAGCTCGATCAGCGCGAAGACCGGGAGCGAGGAGCCGCAGGCGGCCGCGAACTCCCACCAGGCCAGCCCGGGGAAGCGCTCGCGGTTGCGCGCGTACCAGGCTCCGCACGCGCGCTCCCGCTCGCCGGCCGGCCCGTGCTTGTGCACCTGCAGGTCGGCGTAGAACCGCGCGACGCCGGCCAGATCGTCGCGCACGGCGGCGTAGTTCGGCAGCGCGCGCAGCCCTTCGCGCGCCGCGTCGACCAGCGAGCGCAAGTACCCGCCGTCGTCGCCGGGCGGACCGTCGCGGTAGTAGTCGCTCGGGGCGCGGCGGTCGTCGAGCGCGTCGAGGAGCGACTCGTGTAGCGTCGCGTACGCCTCGCGCGTCACGCCGGGGAGCCGGTCGCAGAGATTGTCGAGATAGTCGTAGATCGTCTCGAGCGCGGCGACGATCGCGACGTAGCGACGCATCTGCTCGCCGCGCATGAACGTCGCGAGGATGCAGCCGCCCTGCACGTGATACGCCTTGCCGTCGATCGACGCCAGCGCCTGCTCGCGCAACGCCGGATCGGGGATGCGCTCGGCGCGCGCGCGGATCGCGGCGAGCTCGCGCCCGGCGCGCGGCACGACGGTCGTGAGGAAGCGCGCGGTCGCGCTCCAGCCGCGCGGCCCGAGCGCGATCAGACGCCGGATGCGGCTGGGCCGGCTGAACACGACGCGCAGCGTACGGCGCAGATCCCGGCGGAGCACGGCCGGGACGCGCGGCAGTCTAGATCCCACCGAGGAACCGCCCCGGCGCGAGCGTCCCGCGCGGATCGAACCGCTCCTTGAGCGCGCGCATCGTCGCCAGCGCCGGAGGCGGCGCGCCCCACGCATCCAGCGACGTCGCGGCGCCTGCGCTCAACACGACCGCGTGGCCGAGCTGCTCGCGCACGGCGGCGCCGTCGCGTGCGCGCACCACGACGTCACCGGTCCGTGCGTCGGCGATCGTCTCGGCGTGCGGGATTGCGGCGCGAACGCTCAGCGCGCGCGCCGCTGCGTCGGAAGGCAGGCCGCGCGCGATCAGCGTCACCGAGGCGTCCCCGTCGAGCGCGACGTACGCGTCGAGCAGGCTCTGGAACGCGCGCGCGGCATCGTCGCCGTCGAGCAGGCGCGTCTCCGGGACGCCGGCGGCGCCGAGCGCCGAACGCAGGTCGCGGGTCGCGCGGTCGACGACGTGCGCGGAGCCCTCCAGCAGCGCGATCAGCCGCGAGCGCGCGGGCGGCGGCGCTTCGCGAAAGCCGTCGACGACGAGCAGCGCGACGGGCTCGAGCGGAAGCGCGAGCGCATGCGCGATCGCGCTCGCCCGCAGCTCGTCGTCCAGCGGCGCGATCGCGAGACGGCGCGCGGCCGGCGCGGGCAAGATCTTGAAGTTCGCGCGGGCGATCGCGCCGAGCGTTCCGTGCGATCCGACGTACAGCTTCCCCATGTCGTACCCGGTGACGTTCTTCACGACCATCCCGCCGCTGTGCGCGAGCGTTCCGTCGGCGAGCGCGGCGGTGATCCCGATCAGGAGATCGCGCGGCCGCCCGTACGCGGCGCGGCGCGGTCCCGCCCACCCGGCGGCGAGCGTTCCGCCGATCGTCGCGCGCGCCGCGAGCGGCACGTCGAGCGGCAGAAACTGGCGGTGCTCGGCGAGCGCGCGCTGCAGCGCGGCGACCGTCATCCCCGCGCCGGCGCCGGCGGTCAGGTCGCGCGGGTCGTACTCGTGCAGCGCGTCCAGGCGCCGCGTGACGATCGCGACGTCGTAGCGCAGCGGCGCGTTCGACGCACGCTGCAGCGTCCCGCCGCCGTGCACGACGACCGACTGCCCGGCATCCTGCGCGTCGCGCAGCAGCGCGGCCAGCTCGGCTTCATCGCGGGGTTCGACCACCTGCGCGGGCGCGAGCGATCCGAGGCGGTATCCCTCGAGCTCGGCGGGCTTCGTCTTCGCGCGCGTGCGCGGCCGCTTCGCGATCACGGGCGCGCTCCCACCTCGCCGCAGATCGCACCGCTCGGGAAGATCTTGTCGGGGTTGAACGTGCGGGCCGGATCGAACACCGCGCGAACGTTTCCCATCGCCGCGAGATCGTCGGGCGAGAACACCAGCGAGAGCGTCTCGCGCTTCTCGTAGCCGATCCCGTGCTCGCCGCTGATCGTGCCGCCCATCTCGATGCACGTGCGCAGGATCTCGGTCCCGGCGTCGATGACCGCCTGGACCTGGCGTTTGTCGCGCCGGTCGAAGATCAGCAGCGGGTGGAGGTTGCCGTCGCCGGCGTGGAACACGTTGCCGACCGGGAGCGCGAAGTCGCGCGCGATCGCGTCGATGCGGTGCATCACCTGCGGGAGGCGTGTGCGCGGAACGCAGGCGTCCTGGATGTAGTAGTTCGGTGCGATGCGCCCGATCGCGCCGGCGGCGCCTTTGCGCGCGGCCCACAACGCGTCGCGCTCGGCGCGGTCGCGCGCCGCACGCCACGACAGCGCGCCGTGCTCGCGGGCGATCTTCGCCAGGGCCGCCTCGCCGGAGGCGACGTCGTCGTGCGCGCCCGCGATCTCGACCAGTAGGACGGCGCCGGCGTTCTCCGGGTAGCCGGCGTGGTAGTGCGCCTCGACCGCGCGCGTGATCAGTGCGTCCATGATCTCGAGCGCGGTCGGCACGATGCCGGCGCCGATGATCGCCGACACCGCCTCCGAGGCGGCCTCGACGTCGGCGAACGCGGCGACGCAGACGCGCACCGCGTCGGGGAGCTTCATGAGCCGTACGTCGATCTCGGTGACGATCCCGAGCGTCCCTTCGGAACCGACCAGGACGCCGGTGAGGTCGTAGCCCGGATCGTCGACCGACGTACGGTGCAGCTCGCCGTCGGCATCGACGTACTCGAGGCCGAGGACGTGGTTCGTCGTCGTCCCGTAGCTGAGGCAGTGGGGTCCGCCGGCGTTCGTGCCGACGTTTCCGCCGATCGTCGAGATCTTCTGGCTCGACGGGTCGGGCGCGTAGAAAATGCCATGCCCGGCGATCGCATCGGAGAGCTGCTGGTTGATGAGCCCCGGCTGCACGCGCGCGCGGCGGTTCCGCACGTCGAGCTCCACCAGCCGGTTCATCCGCGCGAACGAGATGACCAGCCCGCCGCGCGAGGGGACGGCGCCGCCGCACAAGCCGGTCCCGGCGCCGCGCGGAACGACCGGCTCGCCGCACTCCGCCGCGACGCGCACCGCGATCGCGACCTCGCGCGCGTCGCGCGGCACGATCGCGGCCGCCGGGAGCCGGTCCTCGGAGTACGCGTCGAACGCGTAGACCGCCAGATCCTCCGGCTCCGTCCGGACGATCTCGGGGCCGAGCGCGTCCAGCAGACGCGACGCGAGCGCGGAGGGGGGCATATCTCACGCCCTACGGAGGGCGGCGGGGCAGTTCCTGGAATCCGCGTGCTCGGTGTTCTTCTGGAAGAAGTGGACGAAGCGCAAGCCGCGCATGGTCCGGGCGCCCGTCCGGGCGACCATCACGGAGACGCAGCGCCAGAGCTATCGCGCCTCGTTCGAATTTCCGGTGCTCTACACCGCGGCGGGGCGCGACGGGATGCGCGGCGCGACCGCGACCGACCTCTCCTCGGGCGGTCTGCGCTTGATCGGCGACGAGGACTTCCCCGACGACTCGGCGATCGAGCTGCGCTTCACGCTGCCCAACGACCTCGTCAAGGACGTCCACGTCGAAAAAGAGATCGTGCAGACCACCGCGCGCGGCAAGCTGAAGAAGAAGGTCATGGTCCCGCCCGACCCGTTCCACGAGATGTCGGTCAGCGGGAAGACCGTGATCGCGTTCCTCAACGTGCGCCGCCGGAAGTTCGCGCACGGCGTGCAGTTCGTCGACATCGACGAGAAGACGGCCGAAGAGATCCAGCGTTTCATCCACGTCTGGCAGATCCGCCAACTCCGCCAACGCGCCCACACCCGCGGCTAGCCCCGCCCCCATGTCACCGGACCCCCATGTCACCGTGTGCCTCAATGTCACCCTGAGCCTGTCGAAGGGTGAGCGACGATGATCCCCTTCGCCACGCCCGGCACGACCGATACGCGCGCCCTCAGTACAGCAGATACTTCGCGCGCAGCGCTTTGAACGCGGCGAGGCCGGGTTGCCAGGATGCGACGATCGCGTCGGGCGAGCTGCCCGCGGCGAGCGCGAGGCGGACCGTGTCGGTTCCCCAGGCGCGATCCATGTTCGCCGGCTTCGGCACGCTGAAGCGTCCTTGCGCGCGGGCCGCGGCGAGGAGCTCCACCGCAGTGCGGACGCTCGGGAACGCGTGCGCGTCGGTCACGTTGATCGCGACGCCGTGCAGCGTCTTCCCGGCCCAGAACCCGCGCACCGGGACCCAGTCGGCCGGCTCGAACTCGACGCCGGGGATCTTGCGCGCGGCGAGCGCGTCGCGGAACGCCGGCCCGTCGAACGCGTAGCCGCCGGCGTACTCGAACGGCTTGTCGGTGCCGATCCCGTTGTTCACGCCGCCCTCGTCGACGAGCCCGGTCGCGAGGTAGACCAGCGCGGTGCGCGCGTACGGCATGTTCGGCGACGTCGCGACCCAGTGCAGGCCGGTATCCGCCCACAGCATCCCGCGGGTCCAGCCCTGCATCGGGATCACGCGCAGCTTGCAGCCGATCTTGAAGTGCTCGTTGTACATCCGCGCGAGCTCGCCGACCGTCATGCCGTGCCGCTCCGGGATCGGGTAGAGCCCGATGAACGACGCGAACTTCGGGTCGAGGACCGGGCCTTCGACGAGCGTTCCGCCGATCGGGTTCGGCCGGTCGAGCACCCACACGTCCTTGCCGTGCTGCGCGGCCGACTCCATCAGGTACGCCATCGTCGAGACGTAGGTGTACGGGCGTGCGCCGACGTCCTGGATGTCGAAGAGCAGCACGCCGATTCCGTCGAGCATCTGCGCCGAAGGATGCCGCGTCGCACCGTAGAGGCTGTAGACTGGTAAGCCGGTCTTCTCGTCGGCCGACGAGCCGACGGTCTCGCCGGCGCCCGCCACGCCGCGGATTCCGTGCTCCGGGCCGAACAGCGCCTTGACCTCGATCTGCCCGTTGCGGTGGACCGCGTCGACCAGCGGCTCGCCGCTCGAGAGCACGCCGCTCTGGTTGGTGACGATCCCGATCGTACGCCCGCGCAGCTCGCGCCATGCGTCGCGCACGAAGACGTCGTCGCCGAGCGCGAGCGGCCCCTTCTCGCGCCGCGGCACGGTGCGAATCGCCGGCTCGGTCGCGCGCGCCGCGGCCGACGCGCTCACGACGGCCGCCCCGGTCGCGGCGACGAACGCGGCCCGCTTCACGGAACGAACTCCGGGCGAATCGCGGACGGGATGAGGTGTGCTGCGGCGGCGCGCGCGAAGAAGTCGTTCACCGCGCGAATCCCATCGTCGCCGAGATCGTCGCTGTAGGCGTTCACGTACAGGCCGATGTGGGCGCGCATCACCGCCTCGTCCATCTCGAAGGCGTGCTCGCGCACGTAGCCGATGATGCGGTCATCGTGCTCGCGCGCGAAGTGGAGGCTCTCGCGAATCGCGCCGCCGATCGCGCGCGCCTGCTCGTCCGGGACGTCGCGGCGGACGAGGATCGCGCCGAGCGGGATCGCGTTCCCGGTCTCGCGCTCCCACCAGTCGCCGAGATCGGTGACCGCGACCAGCCCCGCCTTCGCGTACGTGAAGCGCGACTCGTGGATGATGAGCCCGGCCGCGACGTCGCCGTTCGCGACCGCGTCGACGATGCGGTCGAACCGCATCTCGACCGTCTTCGGTTCGCGGCCGAGCGCGAGCCGCAGCAGCGCGTACGCCGTCGTGAAGCGGCCGGGGATCGCGAACGTCGCGTCCGGACCGAAGCCGCTCAGCGACGTCGTAACCGGCCCCGCGCCGGGCCGCGCGATCACCAGCGGCCCGCAGCCGCGCCCGAGCGCGCCGCCGGACCGCAGGATGCGGTAGTTGTCGAGCAGATACGGGATCGCGCCGTAGCTGACTTTGGTGAGCTCGTGGCGACCTTCGCGCGCCGCGGTGTTCAGCGCCTCGACGTCGTCGAGGACGACGTCGACGCGCGGCGCGCCGTCGAGCATCCCGTTGGTGAGCGCCGCGAAGATGTACGTGTCGTTCGGGCAGGGCGAGTACGCGAGCGACCAGGGCGCGCCGTTGTCGGAAGAGCCGGACGTCATACCGAAGAGAGAACGTCGAGGAGCGCCTCGGTGGTTGCCACCGCGGCCGCTGCGCCGGCGCGGAAGTCCCATTCGTTCGTCGCGCGCTCGCCGACCAGGTTCGAGACGCCCCGGATCTCGATCGCGGGGACGCCCGCGAGCTGCGCCGCGCGCAGCACGGCGAAGCCCTCCATCGACTCGACGTCGGCGCGAAAGCGATGCGCCAGCACGAGCGCCCGCGCGGTCGTGCTCGTCACGATCGCCGAGGTGACGCCGCGGCCGACGATCACCGGGATCAGCCCGCCCAGGAACGGCTTGAGGAGCCCGGGCTCGGCCTCGACGTGACGGACCAGCGTGGCGCCGCCGGGGAGCGGGAACGCCGTCCCGTCCTCGAGCCCGAGCTCCGCGTAGTCTTCGCGCGAGCAGACGACGGCGTCGCCCACCGTGCAGCGGTCACGAAACCCGCCCGCGATCCCGGCGTTGATCACCGCGTCGTAGTGCTTCGCCGCGAGGGCGCGCGCGGTCCCGAGCGCGGCTTCGACCGGGCCGACGCCGGCGGCGAGCACTTCGACCTCTTCCCGCGGCGCCAGCGCCGCCAGCTCCTGCGCTACCGCGCAGACGACGAGGATGCCGATCGCGGGACCAGATGGCTCGCGACCCAGAGCGGGCCGACGAGCAAGTGCAGCAGGTTGGTGAGGAACGCCGGCGACTTGCCCTCGTACGCGTGGCCGACGAACTGGAAGACCCAGCCGGCGACGAAGGCCGCGATCGCCCACGGCCACGTGAGGTACGCGGCCGCGTAGTAGATGGCGAGCAAACCGATCGCCGCGACGATGACGGCGGCCATGTGCTCCCGGGCGAACGCGACGACGTAGTAGAGGACGGTCAGCCCGACGGCGAGCGCGGCGAGGTTCCCGCCCCACCACGGGACGACGACCAGCCGCAGCAGCGCGACGATGCCGAGCACGATCAGCGGGATCCCGATCTCATGACAGACGAGATTCCGGCGGTCCCGGTGGTAGGCGCCGTAGTCGTCGAACAGCGAGCTTCGCTCGGTCATTTCCGTCACCTCACGCCGATGAACTTGTGCGTCTGCAGCGAGAGCCGGAAGCGTGCGGGATCCCGCTTCGCGGCCGCGACGGCGAGCGCGACGTTCGCCGGCTTGTTGCCTTCCGGCTGCAAGAACACCGGCGTGCTCTCCGGGAACTCGGCGAGCCATTCCTCCGGGACGCGCCCGTCGACGATCAGCTTCGCCTCGTTCGCGCGGAGCGCCATCTGCGGCGCGAGCCGCTCTTTCGGCGAGACGGTGAGCCACACGCCGTCGGGCAGCGCGGTCGGGATCGTTCCGTTCGACTCGATGTGGACGCGGCGGCCGTCGGCGCGCAGCGCATCGATCAGCGCGAGGCTCTCGCGCTGCGCGAGCGGTTCACCGCCCGTCACAATCACCATCGGGCACGCGCCGCCCTCGGCGCGCACCCGCGCCACGACCTCGTGGGCCGAGGCGAAGAACTTCAGCGCGTAGTCGGTGTCGCAGAACGCGCAACTGAGGTTGCAGCCGGCGAGGCGGACGAAGACCGCGGGTGTCCCGGTCCACGTCCCCTCACCTTGGACGCTGTAGAAGATCTCAGCGAGCTGCAGCACGCAGACTAGCGGTGCGTCGCCTGACGCCGCGCGCTGAGGACCTGCACCGTCACCGGCGTCCCCGACGGGATCGTGACGTTCTGCCGGGCGTTCTTCGCGTACATGTAGCCGCCGGCGGCGCCGAGCAGCCCGCCCGCGTTCGTGCCGATCTTCTTGCCGAGGATGTTCCCGACGATCATGCCGCCGACCGCGCCGGCGACCTCGTTGCCGACGTTGCTCTTCGTGTTGACCTGCGCGCCGACGACGCGGCCGTCGAGCGCGTACGAGTTGCCGGACCGCGTCCGCAGCTTGTCGAGGCAGACCTGCACCTTGCCGGGACGCCCCTGGCTCGCCGACTGCACGTCGCAGACGTGGCCGTACATCGTCGCGCCGTTGATGTTGTGGTCGGTCGACGCGACGTTCGAGATCGTGACCTGCTGGCCGATGACGGCGTTCTTCGAGTCGACGGTCTGGTCGATCGTGCCGTTGAGGTTCGTCCCGGGCGTGATCTGCGCCGCGGCGGCGAGCGGGACCACCGCCAGCGCGGCGGCGGCGAAGATGGAGGGGAGTCTGGGGATCATGCGAGTGGTCGCTCCTGTCTGTCTGGTTTGGGACCCGTCCGGCCCTTACCCGGCGGTGGCCAGCGGATCGCCCTTCTTCAGAACGACGCAGGCCGTCCGAGTCTCCCATAAGGTCAACTCGGCAAGATAAGGGAGCTCATGTGCCAGCCGCCGCCAGACCCAGACCACGATGTTCTCCGCCGTCGGGTTCTCGAGGAGCTCGTTGAGCGAGCGGTGGTCGAGCTGGCTGATGGCCGCCGCCTTCACGATGCGGGAGATCACATCGAAGTCCTCGATCATCCCGGCCGCGGGGCCCGCCGGCTGCAGCGGTCCTTCGAGCGCGACGTCGAGCCGGTACGAGTGCCCGTGAAGCCGCGCGCACTTCCCCGGGTGGTGCGGGAGCACGTGCGCCGCCTCGAACGTGAAGGACTTGCGGATTTGCACGGCCCACGGACTTCGCCGTGAAGACCAACCGCTCCCGACTGGTCGCGCAGATCGTCACGGGCCGAGCCGCCCCGCCGCTGCTCCCGGCCGGGCTCTACGAGGTGGGCGCCGACGGCGTTCCCCGAATCGTGCCGTCGGTCGGCGGGATCACGCTCAACGTGCGGGTCGGCGACGGGGCGTTCGCGTTCGAGGCCGATCACGTCGAGCCCGGGGTCAGCGTCCGCCACGACGACGACAAGGTGAACGTGGCGTTCTGCACGTTCGCCTGCATCGGCAACGTCGCGACGGTCGCCGGCGGCGACGCCAAGGGCGAGCGCGGCGTCGTCACCGGGAAGCACGGCGGCGTGGAGCACGTGATGATCGACTTCCCGCCGCCGGTGCTGGAGCGGATGCAACTCGGCGACCCGATCAACGTCCGTGCGGTCGGCGTGGGGCTCGCGCTCGAGGACGGCGGCGACGTGAAGCTCTTCAACTGCGACCCCGACCTCTTCGAGAAGCTCGGTGTGGAGCGCCGCGGCGACCGGCTGAGCGTGCGCGTCGCGCGCACCGTCCCCGCCCGCGTGATGGGATCCGGCCTCGGGCGGCAGACGGTCGCGCGCGGCGACTACGACATCCAGTGCTTCGACGCGGCGACGGTGCGCGAGTTCGGGCTCGACCAGCTGCGGCTCGGCGACCTCGTGGCGATCCTCGACGCCGACAACTCGTTCGGGCGCATCTACCGCACCGGCGCGGTGACCGTCGCCGTCGTCTCGCACGGGATGTCGCACATCGCCGGCCACGGGCCCGGCGTGACGACGCTGATGACGTCGGCGCGGGGCGCGATCGAGCCGCTGGTCGACGCCCGCGCGAACCTCGGGACGATCCTGGACCTGCGGTGAAGGACCCGCGCGTCGATCCCATCTCGCCGCAGCAGCGCGCCGAACCGGTCGTGGTCGTGCCGTACGATCCGAGCTGGGCGACCGCATTCGAGGCGCTGCGCGACCGCATCGCGCCCGCCCTCGCCGGCCTCGCGGCCGGCATCGAGCACGTCGGAAGCACCGCGGTCCCCGGACTCGACGCCAAGCCGGTCGTCGACATCGACGTCGTCATCCGGCACGCCGAGGATCTTCCCGAGGTGGTGCGCCGGCTCGGCACGCTCGGATACGCGCACCTGGGCGATCTCGGGATCGTGGGCCGCGAAGCGTTCCGTTCGCCGCCCGGTCTTCCGCGACACCATCTCTACGTCTGCGCCGCGGGCGGGGCGGCGCTGCAGGCGCACCTCATCCTGCGCGACGCGCTGCGCGCCGATCCCGAGCTGACCGCCGCGTACGCGGCGCTGAAGCGGGAGCTGGCCGCGCGCTACCGCCACGACCGCGACTCGTACGCCGAGGGAAAGAGCGCGTTCATCGCGGCGCTGCTGCGCGGGGAGCGCGACCGCCGCGACCAGCGCGCGCGCAGACGCTCGAGCTAGGAACCGGAAGCGAGCCGGTGAACGCTCCTCGTCCGGAGGTGACCACCGTGCAGCTATCCGCACACTTCTCGCTCGCCGAGCTGACGACGACCAATCAGGCGTTGTCGAACGCGCCGAACGCGGAGGAGACCGAGCGGCTCCGGCTGCTCGCCGAGTTCCTCGAAAAAGTCCGCACGGTGCTCGGCGGAAAGCCGATCTCGGTCAACTCCGCATTCCGCAGCGAAGCCGTGAACCGGGCCGTCGGCGGCGTGAGCAACAGCGCGCATCGCCTGGGCTACGCAGCCGACTTCACGTGCGAGCCGTTCGGGACGCCGCTCGACGTCTGCCGCGCGCTCGATGCGGCGGAGAAGGCCGGCAGGATCGTCTTCGACCAGTTGATTCAAGAGGGAACCTGGACGCACGTCTCGCGCGACCCGACCGGCAACGGAACGGGGCGGCCTCGCGGGATGCGGCTGACGCTGATCGGCCCAGGCACGTACGGCAGCGGGATTCGTCCGACGCCGTAAGCGCGGTCAGCGCTTGGCGCGGCGCAGGTAGACGGTCGCGGTCTTGTAGTCGAACCAGAGGTCGTAGGAGCGCAAGAAGTCGGTGCCGATGATCCCGTCGACGTCGTCGGTGCCGAGGTCGGCGTTGGCGACGTCCGCCGTCGCGCCGCGCGTCCAGATCCCGCCGACCTCGAAGGCGGAGAGCCGCGTCGGCTCGGCGTTCGCGTATCCGCCCATCCCGCGGACGTGCATCGTGCTCGCGAAGCGCTGCGGCGAGAAGTCACCGCGCTCGGCGAACACCGACTGGAACACCGTGCGGTTGGCGCCGGTATCGAGGACGACGCGGCCGTTCGCGCTCCCCGCGCGCGCGGCGACCGCGGGCGTCTTGTCGTCGAGCCCGAGCCCTACGGAGCTCGCGTCCGGCGGCGCGTGGAAGCGCTCGGGAACGATCGCTTCGGCGAGGTTGCGCTCGACGTCGACGTGCACGACGGCGTCGGCGAAGAACTCGAAGCCGAGCAGTCCCGCGATGTGGGTGCGGTCGTCGATGCGGAACGGGATCTTCACGACCCGGGAGACGACGTTGCGCATCCGTAGCGGTCCGATCGTCATCTGCGGAACGATCGCGGTGGTCTCCGGGAACGTCCCGAGCGTCGAGCCGACCCGCTGTCCGTACCGGTCGAGGTTCTGCTGGTCGACCAGCGTGGGGTCGACCACGATCCCGGCCGCACCCGAGTCGAGCAAGAAATCGTAGGCCCCGCGCCCGACGATCACGCGCACGACGGCCAGCCCGTTGACGAAGCGCACCGGAAGGCGGACGGTGGTCTGCCGTTCGGGGAACTCGAGGACGCGGCGGGAGGGCGGCATCTCCACGTCGCGCACGTCCGGCGTGAGATCGAGCGAGCGGTTCACCAGCGTCTGCTCGCGCTCGTTCCCGAGCGAATCGGTCGTGCGAACGCGCGACGGCTCGGGGACGCCTTCGCTCAGCCGGTAGTCGTCGTAGGTCGTCGTATAGCGCCGGCGCCGCTCGACGTACTCGCGCCGCACGAGGTTGCCGGTGCGCTTGTCGACGTAGAGCCATTCATGCCGCCCCGCGGCCGGGTTCACTTCGACGACGTACGCCGAGAACGCGGGCGAGTCGCCGACGATGTGGACGCTGCGATCGTCGTTCGCATCGCGAAACGCGTGGTCGCTGATCGCGTCGCGCTGCTCGTGCACGCCGGGATACGTGAAGACGACGCCGTTGCGGTTCTGCTCCCAGCGCGTTCCGTGCAGCACGCCGCGCTCGTACGCCAGCGGGCCGAGGGTGGTCGTCTCGCGCACGTCCTTGCCGAGCCGGTTCACCCGGTACGAACCGACGGTACCATCCTGGAAGAGCCGCCAGTCTTCGAGCACCGTCACGGCCCGCGTGTGCTCGCGCGCGTGGGCCCGCTCGTAGAGCGCGCGGACGCGCGCCAGGCTCGCGGTCGGTGCGACGAGCCCGCTCGGCTGGTCGTCGACCGCCGCGCCCGCGGGCAGGGCGATGGTCAGCACGGCGGTCAACAGCAACGCCGAGCGCCGCGCGTGGCGGATTCGGCCGAAGGCCGAAGCCACTAGAGCGATCCGACCGGACCCATCGCTTCGAGCCGCTTCTTCAGATCGCTCAGGAAGCCGCTGGCGACGGCGCCGTCGACGACGCGGTGATCGAGCGACATGCAGACGTTCATCATCGAGCGCACGGCGATCGAGTCGTCCTCGCGCACGACCGGGCGCTTCACCACCGCTTCGGTGGTGACGATCCCGGTCTGCCCCGGCACCAGGATCGGCGCCGAGAGGATGGCGCCGTTCGCACCGGTGTTGTTGACGGTGAACGGTCCACCGGCGAGATCGTCGGCTCCGAGCTTCCCGCGCCGCGCCTTGTCGATCAACGCGCCGGCGGCCAGCGCGATCCCCTTGATCGAGAGCTGGTCCGTATGGCGGATGACCGGGACGACGAGATTCCCTTCGGCGGCGATCGCGAGCCCCACGTTGACGTCGCGGTGCACGCGAATCCCCTCGTCGGTGAACGACGCGTTCATCAGCGGGAACTTCGCGAGCGACTCGACGACCGCCCGAATGAAGAACGGCAGCAGCGTGAGCTTGACGCCGTTCGCCTTCTCGAACGCGTCCTTCTCGCGCGTGCGCCACTTCCAGACGTTGGTGACGTCGACTTCGACCATCGTCCACGCGTGCGGCGCCGTGTGCTTCGACTCGACCATCCGCTGCGCGATGATCTTGCGCGCCTGCGTGAGCGGGATGAGGTCGCCCGGCTGCGCGGACGCGTACGACGGCTTCGCGGTGGACGGCGCTCGGGGCGCGGCCGAGGCCGGCGCCGGGGCCGTATACTCCGCGTTGTCGGCGGTGATCGTCGCGGCGACGCCGGCGCTCGGACCGGCCTTCGCCGCGGCGAGGATGTCGTTCGCGGTGATCCGCCCGTTGTCGCCGGTCCCGCGGACGCCGCCGAGATCGATCCGGTGCTCGCGCGCGAGGCGGCGCACCGCCGGCGAGACGCGCACGCCTTTGTCGGTCACGGCGCCGTCGTGGCCGCCGCTCGTCCCGTTCGCCGACGGCCGTTCCGCCGGACCGGACGGCGCACTGAACGCGGGCCCGCCGAGCCCAACGTCGTCAGCCTGAGCCTGTCGAAGGGCACCCGGCACCGGCTCGTCGCTCGCCTGGCGATTCGCCTCGGCCTGCGGAGTGTCACCCTGAGCCTGTCGAAGGGCATGCGCCGCTGCCACCTGCTCCGACGGCGAACCCGTCCGCGCCCCAATGTCACCCCGACCAGCCCCAATGTCACCCCGACCAGCCCCAATGTCACCGGGCCCAGCCCCAATGTGATCCTGAGCCTGTCGAAGGATGACCTCGTCGATGATCGCGATCGGGGCCCCGGTCGGAACCGTCTCGCCCTCTTTGACGATCAGCTCGCGGATGACGCCGGTGACCGGCGCCGGAACCTCGGCGTTCACCTTGTCGGTCGAGACCTCGACGAACGCTTCGTACTTCTCGACCGAGTCGCCGGGCTTCTTGAGCCACTGCGCGACGGTCCCTTCGGTGACCGTCTCCCCCAACTGGGGCATCGTGATCGTCGTCGCCATCAGAAGCGCGCCAGCTCGCGCATCGCCTCGGCCATCTCGTCGGTGGAGATCATGAACTCTTCTTCGAGCGGCAGCGCGTAGCCCATCGCGGGGACGTCGGGGCCGGCGAGCCGCCGGATCGGCGCGTCCAGCTCGAAGAGGGCCTCCTCGGCGACCATCGCGCTGATCTCGGCGCCGATCCCGCCGAACTTGTTGTCCTCGTGGACGATCATCAGCTTGCGAGTCTTGCGCACCGACTCGAGGATCGTGGTCTTGTCCATCGGGCGGATCGAGCGCAGATCGATGACCTCGGCCGAGACGCCGTCGCCCGCGACCCGGTTGGCCGCGTCGAGCGCTTGGTGCAGGTTGTAGCCGAACGAGACGACGGTGACGTCCGTCCCGTCTTTCTTGACGTCCGCCTTCCCGATCGGGATCGTGTAGTAGCCGCCCGGGACCTCGCCCTTCACGCTGCGGTACGTCTTCTTGTGCTCGAGAAACAGCACCGGGTCGGGCGACTCGATCGCGGCGTTCAGCAGCCCCTTGATGTCGGCGGGCGTCGAGGGCGCCAGCACGATCAGGCCCGGCACGTGGTAGAAGAGCGCCTCGATCGAGACCGAGTGCGAGAGCGCGCCACGCACGCCGCCGCCGTACGGCGTGCGGATCACCAGCGGGCACGTGTAGTCGCCGTTGCTGCGGTAGCGCGTCTTCGCCGCCTCGCCGACGATCTGGTTGAACGCCGGATAGATGAAGTCGGCGAACTGAATCTCGGCGATCGGCCGCAGCCCTTCCATCGCCATCCCGATCGCGACGCCGACGATCGACGCCTCGGCGAGCGGCGTGTCGATGATCCGCTGCGGCCCGAACTCTTCGAGGAACCCCTTCGTGATCAGGAAGACGTTGCCGCGCGCCCCGACGTCCTCGCCCATGATCAGCACGCGCTCGTCGCGCACCAGCGCGTCGTGGAGCGTCGTGCGCACGGCCTCGACGTTGGTCATCACCGTCGCGCCGGTCTGCTGCTGCGCGGTCGCGGTCATCTCTTCGGCTACTCCTGCCACGGGCGGAAATCGCCCGCGACGACGTTCGTGTACAGGGTCGAGGCCTCCGGGTACGGCTGCGCCTCCGCGGCGTCGGTCGCCTCGTTGGTCTCGCGCAGGACGTCTTGCTTGAGCTGCTTCGCGCGGGCCTCGTCGATCACGCCGGCCTCGATCAGGACCTGTTCGAAGCGCGGGACCGGGTCGAGCTTGCGGCGCTCCTCGATCACGTCGCGCGACCGGTACGTCCGGTCGTCGTCGTCGGTCGAGTGCGAGAGGAACCGATAGCACTTCGCCTCGACGATCGTCGGGCCGCCCCCGCTGCGCGCGCGCTCCAGCGCCTCGTGCATCGTCTTGTAGGTCGCGATCGGGCTGAAGCCGTCGCAGACGACGCCCGGGATGCCGTAACCCGATGCCTTGTCGGCGACGTTGGCGACCTTCATCTGCATCTCTTGCGGGGTCGAGATCGCCCACTCGTTGTTCTGCACGAGGAAGACGACCGGCAGCGCGTGGACCGCCGCGTAGTTGACCGACTCGTGCCACTCGCCTTGTGAGGTGGCGCCCTCGCCGTTCGAGCAGATCACCGCCCGCCCGGACTCGCCGCGGAACGCGAACGCCGCCGCGACCCCGACCGCATGGGTGCAGTGCGCCGCGATGATCGACGAGATCGAGAGCACGCCCAGGTCGTGGTTGGTGTAGTGGTTCGGAAATTGCCGCCCCATGGAGCGGTCGGTCACGCGCGCGAACAGCGAAGAGAGGATCTCGAACGGCGTCATCCCGACGCCGAGCGCGAGACCGAGGTCACGGTAGTACGGCACGAGGACGTCGGCGCCGCGCTTGAACGCCATGGCGGCACCCGCCTGGACCGCCTCGTGCCCCTCCGAGCCGAGCGCGAAGGGGATCTTCCCTTGGCGGTTGAGCTGGAAGCCGCGGTTGTCGAGCTGACGCTGCAGCAGCATCGTGCGCAGCATCGCGACGAGCTGCTCGTCGCTCAGGCCCGTGCGGTCGAGCTCCCGCCCGCGGGTGGCCGTGCTTTTCGCCATCGAGTCGATCCCCTGGGAGCAGTGAGAAGTGAGAACCGCGGATACTCGCGCGCCGGTGGCCGGGACTCCTGCGCGACGATATCGTCACGCGGTGTGACCGTCGGACCAAGGAAACGGCCTTCACACTTCCCAACCAGCACGATCCGGGCGTCTTTTCCTTTCGTCTTCCGGTTAGAGGAGATTCTTTTGCGTATGGGCGTGCCAGTCTCAAGCCGTCCGCGGATCGCTCGCTTCTCGACGCGCCTTGCGACCGCGGCCATCGTCGCCGCCCTCGCGGCCGGGTGCTCGGGCGGTGGCGGCGGCTCCCCTGTCCCGTCTTCACCGCAAGGGCCGAACCTTACGGCCCCGGCAGCGATGGCCAGCGTCAGGTTCACCATGGTGTGGAACGCCGCGCCCCAATCGGTCAAGCGCAGTCCGCAGTACGTGCCGGCAACGGCGCGCAGCGTCTCAGTCAGTGTCAACGGCGGGACGGCGGAGTACCTGAACGCGCCGGCCAGTACCATCACGATCGATGCGCCGGTCGGGACCGACACGTTCTTGTTCCAGACGTATGACGCCCAGAACGGGCAGGGCAACGTGCTGAGCCGCGCTCTGGTGACGAAAGCGATCGTCGGCGGCGCGGCCAACACCGTCTCGGCGACGCTGAACGGCGTCGTCGCGAGCGTGGGTGTCTCGCTGAGCAACCCGTCCCCGAACGCGGGCGTCCCTGCGACGGTCAACGTCAATGTCGCCGCGAGAGACGCCGACGGGAACACCATCGTCGGGCCGGGCGACTACAGCCCGCCGCTGCATCTCGCGATCAACGACTCGACGAACAGCGGGACGCTCTCGCTTTCCACCAACACGCTGCCCAACGCAGCGACCACGGCGACGCTCACGTACAACGGCGGCACCCTCAACAGCGGGCTGCCCGGCGGTCCGACCGCGACGGTCGTCGCGAGCGGAACCGGGATCTCGACGGTCTCGGCGGCCTTCACGCCGAGACCGACGATCTACCAGTTCTCGATCCCGGTGGCGGCCAACCGGCCGCAATGGATCGCGCAGGGATCCGACGGCAACATGTGGTTCACCGAGAATCCCGGCGGGAACGTCGCGCGGATCACGCCGGCCGGGGTCGTGACCGAGTTCACCGTGCCCACGGCGAACGCGCAGCCGCAAAAGATCATCGGCGCAAGCGACGGGAACCTGTGGTTCACGGAGTTCTCGACGAGCCCGCCGCCCGGCACCAGCAAGATCGCGCGGGTGACGACGACCGGCACGTTCACCGAGTTCAGCACGCTCTTCGCGCCGCCGCCGCCGGACAACCCGCTGGGCTTGGTCGACCGTGGCGACGGCAACCTCTGGTACGTCGCCAACGGCAGCAGCCGCGTCGGCTTCCAGGCGATCACGACGGGCGTCTCCGGCGAAACGAGCATCCCGACCGCAAACTCCGGACCGTTCGATATCGCGACCGGCTCGGACAATAACCTGTATTACACGGAATCCGCGACCGACAAGATCGGCCGCATCGCGAATCTGTTCACCGCGCAGAGCGAGATCTCGCTCACGACCGGGACGGTCCCTGAGTCGATCGTGCGCGGACCCGACGGCAACCTCTGGTTCACCGAGTTCGGCACCGGCAAGATCGGGCGTCTGTCGCCGAACTCGTTCTCGGTCACCGGCGAGTTTCCGACGCTGACGGCGAACAGCGCGCCGGTCGGCATCACCGTCGGCCAAGACGGCGCGCTCTGGTTCACCGAAAACGGTCTGGACAAGATCGGGCGCATCACCACGGGCGGCACCGTCACCGAGTTCGCCTCGCCCGTCACCGGGCTGGGGCTGAGGGGGATCGCGGTGGCTCCCGACGGTGCGCTCTGGTTCTGCGAGCCCGGTACCGGCCTGAACCCGGGCCGCGTCGGAAAGCTGGTGTACTGAGATGCGCAGCACCATGAAGAGGAGATCCACGATGTCTCTGCGTACGGCGCTGGCCGGTCTCACGCTCGTCGCGGCGGCGGCGTTCGCCGCCGGCTGCGACAGCGGAAGCAGCGGGACCCCGGTCGTCACGCCGTTCGCGACGGCGACGCCGACCTCGGCGCCGACGCCGACGCCGCCTCCGGGCAGCGCCACAGCGTCGCTCACGACGTCGACCTCGACGACGACGTCGGCGACGGTCGGCCCGATCGGTCCGGGTAACACGGGCACCGTGACGTTCGGCGCCTCGAACCCCTCGAGCACGATCGGCATCACGATGTCGTTCGCCCAGCCGGCGAGTGCGCCGACGCCGGCGGCGGTGAAGCGTCTGCCGCGTTCGATCGGCGGGACGGTCTCGCCGTTCGCGTACTTCCAGCTCACCGCAAATCCCGGGACGACGGTCGCGACGTACCCCGGGTTCTCGTTCACGTGGCCGTCGGGCGCGACGATGCCCGATCCGACGCACTCGTACGTGGCGTTCTTCGATCCGGGGAACGCGGCGGCGGGCTACACGACGATCGAAGGTCCGGCTTCGGCCGCCGGCAACACGTTCACGTGGACGAGCTCGTTCGGGCCGTTCACGATGGTCGCGGGCCGGACGTACATCTTCGTACTGTTCACCGACTCGGCGGCGCTCTCGACGCCTTCGCCGACACCGACACCCACGCCCACGCCGACGCCGACGCCGACGCCGACGCCCACACCGACGCCGACGCCGACCCCGACACCGACGCCCACCGCGCCACCGCCGACCGGCGCGCTCACGAGCACGGCGACGTCGATCGACCTGACCGCCGCGGGCGCTACCGCACAGTTCACGGCCTCCGAGTCGAGCTACACCGGTCCGCTCAGCGCCGGGAACGGAAGCCCGTCGTGCGCCGGGATCGCGACCGTCGCACCGGCGAGCGGCACCGGACCGAGCGCAACGTTCACGGTGACCGCGGTCGCCGCCGGCGTCTGCCAGATCGTCGTGACCGACAACCACGGAGGTTCGGTGGCGGTGCAAGTGACCGTCACGACGACCACCGGAACGATCAACGGCCGACGGCGCTGATCCGTCGGTCGCGCGCGTCACCTGACGCGTAACGAAAGCCCGCCGCGAAAGCGGCGGGCTTTTTCGTGTAGCACGGTAAATGGGGAGCAACTGCGTTGAAGGTGTCGCGCACAGGCTCGCCTTTTCCATGTCGAGGTAATGTGCGTATGGGTCGTTCGATCAACTACCCTGTCAAGATCGGTTGCCTCACGAGGCGCCTCGCCGCCGCGCTCGCCTTCGCGGTGCTCGCCGCGGGGTGCTCGGGCGGAGGAACGAAGGGCGTCGTCCCTCCGGGCTCCACGGCACCGCTCACGCCGCAAGCGATGGCGAGCGTCACGTTCACGATGCGGTGGAATTCGACGACGCAGTCTACGCGCCGTGATCCGCGGTACGTCCCGGCCACCGCTCGCAGCGTCTCGGTGACGGTGAACGGCGGGAACCCGCAATACCTCAACGCGCCGGCCTCCACCGTCGTGATCGACGCGCCGGTCGGGACCGACACGTTCGTCTTTGCGACCTATGACGAGCAGAACGGCCAGGGCAACGTCCTGAGCCGAGCATCGGTGACGAAGAACATCGTGAGCGGCACTGCGAACACCGTCTCGGCGACGCTGAACGGCGTCATCACGTCGCTCTCCATCTCGCTCAGCAATCCGTCGCCGAACGCCGGCGTACCGGCGACGGTCAACGTCAACGTCGCCGCACGGGATGCCGACGGCAACACGATCGTCGGGCCGGGCGATTACAGCACGCCGATCCGGCTCTCCATCGCGGACGACACGAACAGCGGCACGCTGTCGCTCTCGACGACCACGCTTCCGAACTCGGCGACGACCGCGACGCTGACGTACAACGGCGGCACGCTCAACAGCGGCCTGCCCGACGGTCCCATCGCCTTCGTCGTGGCCCGCGCGACCGGCGTGGCCACCCAGGCGGCCGCGTTCACGCCGAGGCCGACGTTCTACCAGTTCTCGATCCCCGTCGCCGCCAACCGGCCGCAGTGGATCGCCGCCGGTTCCGACGGCAACATGTGGTTCACCGAGTTTCCGGGCAACACCGTGGCGAAGATCACGCCGGCGGGGGTGGTCACCGAATGTCCGGCGATCCCGACCGCCGCCTCGAATCCGCAAGGCATCATCGGCGCCTCGGACGGCAATCTCTGGTTCACCGAGTTCGCCGGGAGCAAGATCACCCGGGTGACGACAGCCTGCGCGTACACCGAGTTCAGTACGCTCTTCGCGAGCGACGGGCCGCAGCTCCTGACGGACCGCGGCGACGGCAACGTGTGGTTCACTGGCTTCACCGGCAACCACGTCGGGTTCCAGGGGATCACGTCGGGCGTCTCGGGAGAGACGACGGTCCCGACGCCCAACTCGCACCCGTACGGGATCGCGGGAGGACCCGATACGTTCCTGTACTTCACCGAGAACGCGGTCGACCAGCTCGGGCGAATCCCGATGCTGTTCGGCGCGATCACGGAAGTGCCGATCGCGACGGGCAGCGCCCCGGCGCAGATCGTGCGCGGTCCATCGACGGAGAGCAGTTGCGACGGCTCCCCGTGCCTGTGGTTCACCGAGTTCGGTACGAGCCGCGTCGCGCGGCTGAACCCCGCCGGCTGGCCCGCGCCAAGCGTCACCGAGTTCGCGACGGTCACCCCGTCGTCGAACCCGCTCGGCATCGTCGCCGGCAGAGACGGCGCGCTGTGGTTCACCGAGAGCGGTCTCGACCGCATCGGGCGGGTCAGTGTCGGCGGCGTCGTCAGCGAGTACACCTCGCCGGTCACCGGACTCGGCCTCAAGGGCATCGCGGTCGCTCCGGACGGCTCGATCTGGTTTGCCGAATCCGGCACGGGGCTCAACCCCGGCCGCGTCGGAAAGCTGGTGATCTGAGATGCGCAGGATGATGAACAGATCCAGGATCTCCGCGCGCTCGGCGATCGCCGGGCTCACGCTGCTCGCCGCAGCGGCGTTCGCCGCCGGCTGCGACAGCGGCAGCACCGGCACGACGGTCGTCACGCCGTTCGCCACCGCGACCCCGACGCCGGTCGTCACTCCGACGCCGCCGCCGGGCAGCGCGACGGCGTCGGTGACGACGTCGACCTCGACGACGACGTCGGTGAGCCTGGGGCCGATCGGTCCGGGCAACACCGGCACCGTCACCTTCGGCGCGTCGAACCCGGCCAGCACGATCGGGGTCACGATGTCGCTCACCCAGCCGGCGAGCGCGCCGACCCCGGCGGCGATCAAGCGGCTTCCGCGCTCGATCGGCGGGACGGTCGCGCCCTTCGCGTACTTCCAGCTCACCGCGAATCCCGGGACGACGATCGCGACGTATCCCGGCTTCACGTTCACCTGGCCCTCGGGCGCGACGATGCCGGATCCGACCCACTCCTACGTCGCCTTCTTCGATCCGGGGAACGCGGCGGCGGGCTACGCGACGATCGAAGGCCCGGCCTCGGCCGCTGCCAACACGTTCACGTGGACGTCGTCGTTCGGACCGTTCACCATGGTGGCGGGGCGGACGTACACGTTCGTGCTGTTCACCGACTCGGCGGCGCTGAGCACGCCGTCGCCGACGCCGACCCCGACGCCGACGCCGACACCCACGCCGACACCGACACCGACGCCGACGCCGACCCCGACGCCGACACCCACGCCGACGGCGACCCCGGTGGCCGGTGCACTCGCCGTGACGCCGACGTCGGTCAACCTGACCGCAGCCGGCGCGACCGCGCAGGTCACGGCTTCGGAGAGCTCCTATGCCGGTGCGCTCAGTGCCGGCAACGGGACGCCGTCGTGCGCCGGGATCGCCTCCGTCTCGCCCGCGAGCGGGAGCGGCCCGAGCACCACGTTCACCATCACGGCGATCGCCGCAGGCGTCTGCTCGATCGCGGTGACCGACGATCATGGTGGAAGCGCCGGCGTTCAGGTGACGGTCACCACCACGACCGGAACGATCAACAGCCGGCGGCGCTGACCGTTCCCTTTCGGCGCGTCACGTGACGCGCAGCGAAAGCCCGCCGCAACCGCGGCGGGCTTTTTCGTGCGTGTCCGTTGCGCGCTCCTGAACCCAAGCGGGCGTTTGTACGTGCGCAGCGGTGGGAAGGCTAGCACGGAACGTTCCATCGGAACGCAAACTCGATCGGAGGAACTCGACACGATGGCAGCAGCCAAACGCGGCCGCAAGAAGGCCGGAGCGTCGGCACGGAAGAGCGGCGGCGCGAAGAAGTCCGCCGCGAAGCGGCCCGGCGCGAAGAAGTCCGCCGCGAAGCGGACCGGCGCGAAGAAAGGCGCCGCGAAGAAAGGCGCCGCGAAGCGCGGCGGCGCGAAGAAGAAGAGTCCCGTCGCCCGCGTGACCAGCGGTGCGAAGAAGGCCGCCGGCGCGACGCGCCGTGCGGCGAGCAGCGGCGCGAAGAAAGCCGCCGGCACCGCGAAGAAAGCGACGCGCGGCGCGCGCAAGGTCGCCGACACGCTGGGTCAAGCCGGGGATCTGCTCAAAGCGGGCGCGGCCGTCGTCGAGACGGTGACGGAGAAAGTTCAGGAAGTCACCGGGAAGCGCGGCCGCGGCGGATCGAAGGCCGGCGGCCGGAAGAAGCCCGCGGCGAGCTGACGCGCCGGAGCGCGGCGGCGATCAGGCCGTGACGATCTTCGCCGCGCTCTCCAGTCCCAGCTTCGCGATCGACTCCTCGCGCATCTTGTACTTCTGCACCTTCCCGCTCACCGTCATCGGCCAGCCGTCGACGAACATCACGTAGCGCGGGATCTTGTAGTGCGCGATCTTGCCGCGGCAGTACTCGCGCACGTCGTCCTCGCCGAGCTGCGCCCCGTCGTGGACGATCACCCACGCGCACAGCTCCTCCCCGTAGCGCTCGTCGGGGACGCCGATCACCTGGACGTCCTTGATCGCCGGGTGCGTGTACAAGAACTCCTCGATCTCCCGCGGGTAGACGTTCTCGCCGCCGCGGATCACCATGTCCTTGATGCGGCCGCTGATGTTGACGTAGCCGTCGTCGTCCATCGACGCGATGTCGCCCGTGTGCATGTATCGCGCGGCGTCGATGGCGCCCGCGGTCGCCTCCGGGTTCTGCCAGTACCCGAGCATCACGCTGTAGCCGCGCGTGCAGAGCTCGCCCGGCGTGTCGCGGGGAACGATGCGTCCTTCCGGGTCGACGATCTTCACCTCGATGTGCGGGTGGACGCGGCCCACGGTGCCGGTGCGCTTCTCGAGCGGGTCGTCGGTCATCGTCTGGGTCGAGACCGGCGAGGTCTCGGTCATGCCGTAGCAGATCGTGACCTCCGGCATGTGCATCTCGCTCTGCACCCGCTTCATGACTTCGACCGGGCAGGGCGAGCCGGCCATGATCCCTGTGCGTAGCGTGGAGAGGTCGTAGTCCTTGAAGTTCGGGAGGGCCAGCTCGGCGATGAACATCGTCGGGACCCCGTACAGGGACGTGCACCGCTCCTTGACGACGGCTTCGAGGGTGAACTGCGGATCGAAGGTCCAGTTCGGGATGACGATCGCCGCGCCGTGCGTCGTGATCGCCAGGTTGCCGAGAACCATCCCGAAGCAGTGGTAGAACGGAACCGGGACGCAGACGCGGTCGCGCTCCGAATAGCGGCAGCCCTCGCCGATGAAGAAGCCGTTGTTGAGGATGTTGTGGTGCGAGAGCGTCGCGCCTTTCGGAAAGCCGGTCGTCCCCGAGGTGTACTGGATGTTGATCGCCTCGTCGAACTGGCAGCGCGCCTTCCGCTCCGCCAGCGTTGCGTCGTCGACCTCGCCGGCGCACGCGACGTAGTCGTCCCAGCCGGTCTCCTCGTCCTGCGCCTGCGTCTCGCCGAGCACGACGACCTCGCGCAGCAGCGGCAGCGACGCGCGCACCTCGCGCACCATCGCGAGATACTCGCTGGTCTTGTAGCGGTCGAGCACCACCAGCGTGCCGACGCCGCTTTGGCGCAGGGCGTACTCCAGTTCCGAGAGACGGTAGGCCGGATTGACGTTCACCAGCACGGCGCCGATCTTCGCGGTCGCGTACTGCACGAGCACCCACTCCAGCGAGTTGGGCGACCAAATCCCGACCCGGTCGCCGTGCTCGACGCCGGCCGCGACAAACGCTTTCGCGAGCCGGTCGGTCTCGGCGGCGAACTCCGCGTAGCTCAGCCGCCGGTTCTGGTGGACCGACACGACCGCGTCGTTCTGCGGAAAGCGCCGCGCGACGCGGTCGAGGCTGTCGCCGATCGTCTCTCCGAGGAGCGGTACGGGGCTCGCCCCGTGAGCGTAGGACGGAAGCGCCATGGTGGCGTTCTCCTTCGACGGGCTCAAGGCGAACCCGCCGCGGCCCGCCTTCCGGGCGCGAACGCAGGCTTGCGCCTTTGGGAGCGAAGGATGGGGGATGCAGATGACGGCCATCCCGCACGAGGACCTCGTCGCAACGCGCCGGCGGCTCCACGCCGCCCCGGAGCTGTCGATGGTCGAGCACGAGACGGCGGCGTACGTCGCCGCCGAGCTCGGCAAGCTGGGACTCGACGAGGTGCGTACGGGCATCGGGATCACGGGCGTGCTCGGAACGCTGAACGGCGGCAAGGCGGGCCCGGTCACGCTGCTGCGCGCCGACATGGACGCGCTGCCGGTGACCGAGCTGAACGACGTGCCGTACAAGTCGGGCCGGCCCGGCGTGATGCACGCGTGCGGGCACGACGGTCATGTCTCGATCCTGCTCGCCGCCGCGCGCGCGCTGGCGCAGCGGCGCGACGAGATCCCCGGGACGCTGGTGTTCTGCTTCCAGCCCGGTGAAGAAGGCTACGCCGGCGCGAAGAAGATGATCGACGACGGCGCGCTCGAGAACCCGCACGTCGACCGCACCTTCGCGCTGCACCTCTTCAGCGGGCTCGACGTCGGCAAGATCGGCGTGCGCGACGGCGCGTTCTTCGCCTCGGCCGACGAGTTCGATCTGACGCTGCGCGGCAAGGGCGGGCACGGCGCGATGCCGCAGCTCGCCGTCGATCCCGTCGCCGCCGGCGCGTACGTCGTCACGATGCTGCAGACGATCGTCTCGCGCGAGATCGCACCGAAAGATCCGGCCGTCGTCACCGTCGGTCAGTTCGTGAGCGGCACGACCTTCAACGTGATCCCCGACGAAGCGAAGATGAAGGGCACGGTGCGCGCCTTCGACGCCGCGGTGCGCGAGTCGATGCCGGAGCGGATGCGGCGGATCCTCGAAGGGCTCTCGACGGCGCTGCGCTTCGAGTACGACTTCGACTACCATTGGTCGTACCCGCCGACCGTGAACGCGCGGGAGGTGAACGACGTCGTGCGCGAGGTCGGCCGCGCCGAGCTCGGCGCCGAGAACGTCGTCGAGCACGACATCGTCATGTGGGCCGAGGACATGTCGTTCATGCAGAACGAGCGCCCTGGGGCCTATTTCATCGTTGGCGCGCGGGGCGGTCTCGCGACCTCGTTCCCGCACCACAACGCACGGTTCGACATCGACGAGCGCGCCCTCGACGTCGGCTACCGGATGATGGTCGCGCTCGGCCTGCGCGGCTGACGGCACGCTCGCGTTCTCAGCAAGCTCTCATGCTGGGCGCGAACCTTTCCCAGCCGGCGAGCGTACCGTCGGTGAAGCACCTTCACCGAGGAGTGTTCCGTTGTACGCACCCCAGCTTCACCCGCTGCCGGCGCCGGTGATCCTCCGCCTGATCGGCGTTCTCGACGCGGAGCTGGTCGCGGCGTTCTCCAGCGCGGAGCGCGGCCTCGCCGCCTCCAGCGGAGCGACCGTGCTGGTCGACGTCCGTGACGCCGACGTCATCGGGGAGGGCGCGATGCACGAGCTCGCCGCGGCGGTTGCGTCGGCTCGCAGCGAGGGGCGCGACGTGCGGCTCGACACCCGCAGCGTCCACTGGCGCCGCGCGGCGAAGCAGAATATCTCCCTTCAGCCGCCCATCGACGCGGAACTTCGTTCCGCGGCCCGCCGCACGCTGATCGTCGCTCACAGCCCGGGAACGAAGCGCAAGCGCCGCTGAGGCGCCCTCCAGGGCTCCCGGATGCACCGTTTGTCGAATGACAGGGTGCCCCGGTTGGCCGTATCGTCGAAGTTCACATGCGGCAGGCCTCGAGTCCCCTCAGCACCGGCTCCGAGCCGGAGCACGACGCTTGCGGCGTCGGCTTTCTGGCCGACCTCGCGCACCGCAGCCCCGGCCACGAGGTCGTTCGCCTGGCCTTGGCCGCGGTCGGGGCGATGGAGCACCGCGGGGCGCGCGCCGCCGACGGCCGCACGGGCGACGGCGCAGGGATACTGCTCGAGACGCCGCGCGCCATCTTCCTGAAGTACCTCGCCGAGGCGCACGTTCGGGTCCCCGAGCAGCACTTGGCGGCGGTCTGCGTCTTCCTTCCGATCGACGAGGACGTCGCCGCGGCGATGCGCGCGAAGATCGAGCACGCGATCCGTGGCGAAGGCGTGAAGCCGATGCGGTGGCGCGTGCCGCCGGTCGACCGCGCCGTGCTCGGCGCGCGCGCCGCGGCCGGCGCGCCGTCGTACGAGCAGCTCCTGGTCGACGTCGGCCCGGGAAACGCGCGCGAGCGGATGCGCGCCGTGCGCCGCGCCGTGATCCGCGCGCTGCGCGACGCGGGCGATCTCGCGACGCTGGTCAGCGCCTCGACGACCAAGGTGGTCTACAAAGGGCTGCTCTCCTCGAGCGAGCTCGGCGCCTACTTCGCCGATTTGCGCGATCCGCTGTGCACCTCGCGCTACGCCGTGTTCCACCAGCGCTTCAGCACGAACACCTCGCCGAGCTGGCGGCTCGTCCAGCCGTTCGGCACGATCGCGCACAACGGCGAGATCGACACCATCACCGGAAACCGCGCGTGGATGCGAGCGCGCGGCGTGCTCTCGCCGCGCGGCGCGAGCGACTCGCTGGAGTTCGATGTCGCGCTCGACGCGATGATCGGCGCCGGGTATCGCGTCGACGAGGCCGTCGATCTGATGCTCTCGCCGGCGATCGCCGACGACGACCGCCTGCGCGCCTACTACGATGCGCATATCCCGACGGTCGAGCCGTGGGACGGCCCGGCGGCGATCGTCTTTGCGGAAGCCGACCGCGTCGGCGCCGCGCTCGACCGCAGCGGGTTCCGCCCGCTGCGCTGGTGCCGCACCGAGTCGGGGATGGTGCTGGCCGCCTCGGAGGCGGGCGTGATCGACTTCGGTGAGGATCGGATCGTCGAGCGCGGGCGTCTCGGTCCCGGCGAGCGCATCCTGGTGCGCTTCGCGACCGGCGAGCTGATCCGGCCGGAGGAGTTCCGCGCGCTGCGCCGGCAGAACGCCGACTTCCGTGCGACGGTCGCATCGTGGCACTTCGACGTGCCGGCCGAGCGCGTCCGCGAAACCGAACCCGCCGCGCTGCGGCGCGACTTGGTGCGCTTCGGCTACACCGCCGACGAGCTGAAGCAGGTGGTCTCGACGCTCGCGGGCGGCGCCGAGCCGATGTGGTCGATGGGCGACGACGCGGCGCCGGCGTTTCTCGAACGGCGGATGCCGGTGACCGAGTACTTGCGGCAGCGCTTCGCGCAGGTCACCAACCCGCCGATCGACGCGCTGCGCGAAGGCTTCGTCTTCGACATGCGCGCCTTCGTCGGAAGCGGCGACACGAACGGCGACGTCCCCGCACCGAGCAGCATCGTCTCGATCGACACGGCGCTGCTGGACGAAGGCGCGTTCGACGCGCTGGCGTACGACGCGCGGCTGATCCCCCACCGGATCGCGCTCGACTGCGGCGGAACGACGCTGCGCGCGCGCCTCGACGCCATCTGCGACGAAGCCGAACGCGCGGTGCGCGACGGCGCGAGCTATCTCGTCCTCGACGACCGCGCGGCGGCGCTCCCCGTTCCGGCGATCTTGGCCGCGGGGGCCGTGCACCAGCGCCTGACCGCCGAGGGATTGCGGATGCAGGCGTCGCTCGCCGCATGCGACGGGTTCGCGCGCGACGCGCACGGCTGCGCCGCGGTGATCGCCGCCGGCGCGAACGTGATGACGCCGTGGCTGGCCGCGCGCGCCGCGGTGGCGGAGACGGGCTCCGCGTCCGCGCTGCTCGAGACGCTCCGCGCCGGCCTGGTGAAGGTGCTGGCGAAGCTCGGCATCTGCACGCTGCGCTCGTACGTCGGCGCGCAGACGTTCGAGGCGCTCGGACTGCACCACGAGATCATGGCGGTGTGCTTCCCCGGGATGGCCACGCACGTCGCGACGCTGCGCTTCGAAGAGCTGGAAGAAGACCTGCGCGCGTGGGACGCGCTGGCGGCCGAAGGCGGGGAGCCGCCGCAGCGCGGGCTGTTCCGCTACCGGCGCGACGGCGTGAAGCATCACTACGATCCGCCGCTGCTGAAGAATCTGCGCAAGACGATCGTCGCGCGCGACGAGGCGGCGTTCTTGGCGCTCTCCGATCAGCTCGAGCAGCGCGAGACGATCGCGCTGCGCGATCTCGTCGAACCGGTTCCGATCGGCGATCCGATCCCGCTCGACGAGGTCGAAACGGAAGACGCGATCGCGGCCCGGTTCGTCACCGCCGCGATGTCGCTCGGCGCGCTCGGGCCCGAGGCGCACGAAGCGGTCGCGCTCGGTGCGACGCTCGCCGGCGCGCGCAGCAACGGCGGCGAGGGCGGCGAGGACCCGTCGCGCACGCTCAACGCGATCAAGCAAGTCGCCTCGGCGCGCTTCGGCGTCGCGCCGGAGTATCTCGCGACGGCCGACGAGCTCGAGATCAAGATCGCGCAGGGCGCGAAGCCGGGCGAAGGCGGGCAGATCCCCGGCTTCAAGGTCACCGAGGAGATCGCCGCGCTGCGCGGTGCGGTGAAGGGCCAGTCGCTGGTCTCTCCGCCGCCGCATCACGACATCTACTCGATCGAAGACCTCGCGCAGCTCATCTACGACCTGCGCCGCGCCAACGCGAAGGCGAAGATCGCGGTGAAGCTGGTCGCGCAGTCGGGGATCGGCTACGTCGCGAGCGGCGTCGCGAAGGCGCGCGCC
>DASWSC010000213.1:0-3106 GCA_036402855.1 Candidatus Elarobacter sp.
GGACGCCGCTACGTCGACTACGTCATGGCGTACGGGCCGCTGCTCTTCGGGCATACCCCTCCGTTCTTGCACGGCATCGAAGCGCTCGCCGCGCGCGGCGTCGTCTACGGTTCGACGGCGCCGGACGAGCCGGCGCTCGCGCGCCGCATCCGCGCACATCTGCCGTCGATGGAGAGCCTGCGCTTCACCACGACGGGGAGCGAGGCGGTGCAGAGCGCGATCCGCGTCGCGCGGGCGTTCACCGGGCGCGCCGCCGTGCTGAAGTTCGCGGGGAATTATCACGGCCACTTCGATCTCGCGCTGCAGGACGCCGGCGCATCCGCCGAGACGCCGGACGGCGACCGGTCCGGGATCCCGCGCGCCGTCACGGCCGATCTCGCCGTCGCGCGCTACAACGATCTCGCCGACGTCGACCGCTGTCTCGCGGGCATCGGCGGGCGTCTCGCGGCGATCCTCGTCGAGCCGATCTGCGGCAACATGGGACTGGTCGAGACCGTCCCGGGATTCCTGGAAGGGCTGCGCGACCGCGCCGGCCGGCTCGGCGCGCTGCTCATCTTCGACGAGGTGATCACGTGGCTGCGCCTCGGCCTCGGCGGCGCGCAGGGCCGCGTGCGCGTGATCCCCGATCTCACGGTGGTCGGCAAGGTCATCGGCGGCGGCTTCCCGCTCGCGGCGTTCGGCGGGCGCGCCGGCGTCATGGCGGTGCTCGCGCCCGACGGTCCGTGCTTCACCGGCGGTACGCATGCCGGTATGCCGTTCGCGGCCGCGATGGGACTGCGCGTCCTCGACTACGCGGAGGCGAGCCCGTCGCTCTTCGCGGCGACCGAGCGCCGCGCGCGCGCGCTCGCCGGCGCGATCCGCGCGTCGCTCCGGGAGCTCGACCTCGACTACGCCGTCGTCCAGGACCAGTCGATCGTCGATTTCAAGTTCCGGGCCGGGCCGCCGACCCGCTCGTACGACGACCAGCAGCGCGACGACCAGATCGCCTACGCGGCGTTCTACCACGCGCTGCGCGCGCGCGGCGTGCTGCTCCCGCCCTCGCACAACGAGGTGATGTTTCTCTCGACCGCGCACGGCGACGACGACGTCGCCTTCACCGCGGAGGCGATCGGCGCCGCGCTGCGCGAGCTTCGCGCGAAAGGACTGGTCTAGCGATGCCTCTCGACGTTCCGCCCGGATGGGCCGCCGACGGACAGGCGCTCGTGAAAACGTTCGAGCGGGACGGGTTCGACGGCGCGATCGCGTTCGTGAACGCGGTCGCCTCCGTGGCGAACGCGCAGAACCATCATCCCGACATCGCGCTCTCGTGGAACCGCGTGACGATCCGCACCTGGTCGCACGACGTGAACGCGATCACCGAGCGCGACGCCGCGCTCGCCCGGGCGATCGACGCGCTCTAGCGGTTCGCGCTACCGCACCGGCGTCGGGTACCCGGCCGGAGAGCGATGGCCTTCCGCGTCGACCGCGCGGACGCCGAAGAGCCAGTTGTCCTTCGAGTACTTCAGCGTGACCGTCGTCCCCGTTCCCGCGTCCTGGGCGCTGGTCCAGAACGGGTCGGTCGTCGCACGGCGCAGCACCTCGTACCGCGCGGCGTGCGGGACGGGCTGCCAGCGCAGCGTCGTGTCGTTGGTCAGCTCCTTGGTGTCGACCGTCACGCGCGGCGTACCGGGGGCGAGCGCGAGCGTCGCGAGCGAGGCGACGTTGTAGCGCGTCACCTTCGCGAGGTAGTCGAAGTCGACGTACTGCAGCAGGTCGCCGTACTGCACGCCGTTCTCGACGCGGACGTTCTGGTGCTGGTGGTCGAAGTTCTCGCGCGGCTCGGTGAAGCGCAGCGCCGGGAAGCCTTCCGCGTTGAACGACTCGTGGTCGCCCCCGCGAAGGAAGCGGTCCGCCCGGAAGACCACCATCCCTTGCAATCCGGTCGCATACGCGTCCCCGGTCTCCTTCACGAACCGCGCGAGCTCCCGCGACGGGGAGTCGTTCTCGCCGCCGAGGACGTTCACGCGCGACGGCTCCGCCCCCGGCGGTAGCGCCTCGGAGAAGATGCGCACCACGTCGGCGCGCTTGACGCCGTCGTCGCCTACCGACGCGCCGACGATGTCGTTGTTGAGGTCGCCTTCGACGTCGGCGCGCGCCTCCTTGAGCGTGTGCGCGAAGTGCGCGCTGCCGAGCAGCCCCTGCTCCTCCGCGTCGAAGCACGCGAAGACCACGGTCGCGCGCAGCGGAACCGTCGCCAGCACGCGCGCCGCTTCGAGGACCGCCGACGTCGCCGAGCCGTTGTCGTCGGCGCCGGGCGCGTCGTGGACGCCGTCGTAGTTGTCGCTGTTGCGCGAGTCGTAGTGGCTCGACATGACGTAGGTCCGCGACGACGGCTCGTCGCCTTTGAGCGTCGCGATCACCGACGAGATGACGACCTCGCGATTGACGCGCTTCTTCGGATCGGCTTCTTGCGTGTAGCTGTCGAGGCTGACCGTCATGCGCCCGTTCGCGGTGCGCGCGATCTGCCGGAAGCGCGCCGCGAGATAGTCGCGGGCCGCGAAGACGCCCCGGTTCGGTCCGGACTTCTCCGAGAACGTGGAGCGCGTTCCGAACGCGACGAGCCGCTCGTCGGTCGCGCGCAGCTGCGCAGCCGAGATGCGCCCGAGCACGGCCGAGATCGCGGGGTCGAGCGGCGGCGCCGGAACGTCGGCGCGGGCGGGGAGGACGGCGACCAGTCCGAGCACGACGGCGCAGGCGAACGGTCGGTACGGCATGCGGCGAAGAGGCATCTCGCACGCGGCGTACCGCGCCGCCCGGCGCGCGCCCTGCGTCCCGCCGGGTGGATGGCGCTCGCGTGCCGTAGCACCGGCCGATGGCCACCTACACGAAGCCCTCGGGCGAAGAGCTCACCAGCCTCGCGGCGGAGGCGAAGACCGCGCGCGCCCGCATCTCGACGCCGAAGGGCGAGATCGTCTTCGTCTTCTATCCCGACGACGCGCCCCTGCACACCGCCGCCTTCATCAAGCTCGCGCGCGCCGGCTTCTACGACGGGCTGAAGTTCCACCGGTACGAGCCGGGCTTCGTGATCCAGGGCGGCGACCCGTCGGGGAACGGGACGGGCGGCCCC